>JALVZS010000164.1 GCA_027022065.1 bacterium | reverse complement strand
CTGCCGCCGCGAGGTAGGTGGCAATTCCCGTTCCTGCGGTATCGTGGGTGTGGAAGTGCACAGGAAGCCCGGTCTCCTCCTTGATGGCCTTCACCAATTGATAGGCAGCCTGAGGCTTACAGAGGCCCGCCATGTCCTTAATACCTATGATGTGAACCCCCATCTGTGCCAGCTCCCTTGCAAGCCCCACATAGTAGTCCAGCGTATACAGGGTCTCATTGGGATTGGTAAGATCCGATGTATAGCAGATGGCCACCTCAACGAGCTTGCCCGTGTTAAGGGCCTCTTCAATAGAGATTTTCATGTTTTCTATCCAGTTGAAGCAGTCAAAGATCCTAAATAGGTCAATTCCGGCATCGGCAGCCTCCCTTATGAAGGCCCTGACCACATTATCCGGATAGTTGGTGTATCCCACCGCATTGGAACCCCTGAGAAGCATCTGAAAGAGTATGTTGGGTATCCTCTGTCTTAGCTTAACCAGCCTCTCCCAGGGATCTTCCTTGAGAAAGCGCATGGCCACATCAAAGGTGGCCCCTCCCCACACCTCCATGGAGAAGAGATTGTGCATGAAGTGGGAAACGGCAGGGGAAACCCTCAGCATATCGTATGTTCTCACCCTTGTTGCAAGAAGGGACTGATGGGCATCCCTAAATGTGGTGTCTGTGATAAGCAACTCTTTTCTTGACCTTATCCACTCAACGGTCGCCTCTGCTCCCGCCTCGTCCAGTATCTGCTTGGTTCCGGCCGGCGGCTCCCCTTTAACCTTGGGAACTTCAGGCTCTCTCACGGTTATTCTGGGTATCCTGTCCTTTTCTATCCCCGGGAATCCGTTGACCGTAACGTTTGCTATGTATTTCAGGATCTTATTGCCCCTGTCCTTCCTCTCCGGGAATCTGAAGATCTCCGGGGTGGTGTCAACAAAGGTAGTATCGCACGTTCCCTCTATAAACCTGGGATGGTTGATAACGTTCAGCAGAAACGGAATGTTCGTCTTCACCCCCCTTATCCTGAACTCCCTGAGAGCCCTGTCCATCTTGGCAACCGCATCCTTAAAGGTCAGCGCCCAGCTTGTAACCTTAACCAATAGGGAGTCGTAGTAGGGAGTTATGCGTGCTCCAACAAACCCGTTTCCCCCATCCAGCCTTATTCCAAAGCCCGCAGCGGTTCTGTAAACGGTGACCTTCCCCGTGTCAGGCACAAAGTTGTTTTCAGGATCTTCTGTAGTGACTCTGCACTGTATAGCGTACCCACTCTTTTTCACAAACTCCTGACCTGCAATGCCTATGTCCGCCAGAGATTCCCCACGGGCTATCCTCAACTGGGCCTGGACAATGTCCCTTCCCGTAATCATTTCGGTAACAGTGTGTTCCACCTGTATTCTGGGGTTTACCTCTATAAAGTAGTATTTCCCATCCTCCACCAGAAACTCCACGGTGCCCGCACTGTAGTAGCCCACCTCCCTCGCCAGGCGCAAGGCTGCATCGTAAAGGCGCTCTTTTAGGAACTGCTCAAGGTTTCTGGCAGGCGCAATCTCTATAAGCTTCTGATGGCGTCTCTGTATGGAACAATCCCTCTCGTAAAGGTGCACAATGTTTCCGTAGTGATCCCCTAGGATCTGGACCTCTATATGCCTGGGCCTCTCAAGATACCTTTCAAGGAACACCCTGGAGTCCCCAAAGGCCTTCTCCGCCTCAGAGCGGGCCACATCGTAGAACCTTATCAGCTCCTCAGGGCTTCTCGCAACCCTCATCCCCCTTCCGCCGCCACCTGCCGCGGCCTTTATAATAACAGGATAGCCCACAGTTTCTGCAAAATTTAACGCATCCTCCACAAGCTCCACAGGCTCCTCCGTTCCAGGGATAACGGGGATATTCAGTTTCTGCGCAAGCTTCCTCGCCCTGACCTTGTCCCCAACAAGCTCTATAACCTCTGGAGAGGGTCCCACCCAGATTATCCCCCTCTCCTCACAGGCCCTGGCAAAGTCCGCATTCTCGGCAAGGAAGCCGTATCCAGGGTGTATGGCATCCACCCCCTTCTCAACAGCGATATCCAGTATCTCGTTGTAGTCCAGATACGCAGCAATGGGATCCTTGCCCTTGCCCACAAGGTAAGCCTCATCCGCCTTGTACCTGTGCAGGGAAAATCTATCCTCATAAGAGTAGATGGCTACAGTTCTTAGGCCCAGCTCCGTGCAGGCCCTAAAGATCCTTATGGCAATCTCTCCACGGTTCGCCGCCATAACCTTGCGCATTTCCCTTACAGGCATGGCACATCTCAAATAGCGTTTTAAACTTTAGTATACCACAGTGCGGTTTAAAGTGAAAGGCAAATGGGTAAAAATCTTTCTAATTCCTCCTCCCAGTTGGGAAAAAAAGTGGAAAGTTTACTGCATAAAAGTTCGTTGCTCATAGCAGAAAAGGGAGGCCTCTCGGCAGGAAGCGAAAAGAAAGATCTGTGCACAGGACGCAAAAACACCTTCCTGTTTAGCAACACAAAAACCTTTTTAGCCCACTCATAACGGGAGGCAAAACCCGAACAAACAAGATGGTAAACGCCAAAAAGACCCGCATCAAGGCTCTTAAGCGTTCCTTCTACAATGACCCTGGTGCTTGTGGGCACCGAAAACTCATCACAGGAGACAAACAGTCTATCCCTGCCTTCTGCCCAGCTTAGAAGCTTTGATATAAAGTTTTGTTTCCCTTTACCGTAGACCCAGCTCACCCTGAAAAGCAAAAAACGCTCCGCTTCTCCAAGCTCCTCAAGAACCGCCCTTTCTCCAAAAAGCTTGCTCTTCCCGTAGGTGTTTAAGGGATTGGGAACATCTTCCTCGGTGTACAAAGTTTCCTTCTTTCCATCAAAAACATAGTCAGTACTGTAATGCACAAAGAAGGCCCCGTATCTTTTGCAGGCAAAGGCCACATTCCTTGGCCCTAGATGGTTTACCTTGAAGGCGCTGTAAGGGTCCTTTTCTGCATCGTCAACCCTGTTGTATGCGGCGCAGTTAATAACCACAGAAGGCCTGAACTTGGAAACAGCGTCCAAGACATCCTGTAGGTTAGAAACATCACACTCCCTTTTTCCCAAACCAACGGCCCTATCCCCCAAGGCTTCCATAAATGCCCTTCCCAACTGGCCGTTTGCCCCAAGAATGAGAAACCTCACTTTTTATAAACCCTCCTCCAAAGTTCCTCCAGCTCCTGGGCCTTGCTCTCAAGCCAATCTCTGTGTTCAAGATACCACCTCACTGTCTTCTCCATCCCTTCCTCAAACTCCGTTTTCGCCTCCCAACCAAGCTCCTTTTTTATCTTTTCGGAGCAAAGAGAATATCTGAAATCATGTCCGGGCCTGTCCTTAACAAAGGTTATAAGGCTTTCAGGCTTCCCCATAATGGAGAGGATGGTTTTTACCACCTCTATATTGCGCCTCTCCTGACCGCTCCCAACGTTGTATATCTCTCCGGCTTTCCCCCTCTCCACAACAGTCCAGATGGCTTCTGCACAGTCCCCTACATAGAGCCACTCTCTTACATTCTCTCCCCTTCCGTATACGGGAACCTCCTGATTTCTCAAAGCCCTAAGGATCACAACGGGAACGAGCTTTTCGGGATACTGCCAGGGTCCATAGTTGTTGCAGGGCCTTACCGTCACCACTGGGAGTCTGTATGTCCTGTAGTAAGCCCTCCCCAGCATATCCGCCGCAGCCTTGCTTACAGAATAGGGAGAGTTGGGGTTAAGGGGTGTATTTTCATAGAAGTGGCCGCTTTCTCCAAGCTCCCCGTAAACCTCGTCCGTGGCTATATTCACAAAAAGAGAAACCCCAAACCTTCTAGCCGCATCCAGCATCACCTGAGTGCCTTTAATATTTGTGTCCAGAAAGGGGGTGGCATCCAGTATGCTTCTGTCCACATGGCTTTCTGCCGCAAAATGCACCACCACATCGGGCTTCTCCACGGAAAATACATGCTCCACAAACTCCCTGTTTGTAACATCACACCTGTAAAAGGATATTTTGTCCTTTACATCCTCAAGCCTGGCCATATCCCCCGCATAGGTAAGCTTGTCCAAAACCGCTATTTCATATCCCCTTTCAACCCCCTGCCTTACAAACTCGCTGCCTATAAACCCTGCACCACCTGTTACAAGGACCCTCAACTCCGCCTCCAAACAAAGTTTATTTCAGCATCCCTCAATAAAGGGGCATTTGCATCCTTTTTGGAAAGGATAGGTTCCCCATCAAGGGGCCAGTCTATCCCTATTTCCTCATCGTCCCACCTTATACACCTCTCATACTCAGGAGCGTACTCGGCCCCCGAGACCTTGTAAATAACCTCCGCAACCGAAGAGAGCACCAGAAAACCGTGGGCAAACCCCTTGGGAATCCAAAGCATATGGTGATTTTCCTCACTCAGCTCAACCCCAAACCACTTGCCAAAGGTGGGACTGCCTCTCCTTACATCCACCGCCACATCAAAGATTCTACCCCTTACGCATCTTACCAGCTTTCCCTGGGCCTTGGGCTCCAGCTGATAGTGAAGACCTCTAAGAACACCTTTTGTTGAGCGGGAGTGGTTATCCTGGACAAAATCCACATCTATGCCTGCACTGGCGAAATCGCTTCTTTTGTAAAACTCCATAAAAAATCCCCTATCATCCACAAAGACCTTGGGCTTTACAAGAACCAGCCCCTCAATGGGAAGCCTCTCAAAAACAAAGGGCATCACATACCCCCAAACTTGATACTCAGGTATGTTGCTGATATTATCCTAAAAAAAGCGTTTAAGAAAGATGCTTACAGAAAAGGCGGAGAGGATAGCCGTTACAACCAGTCCCATCCCTTGGTGGAAGAGGCCCATGGATCTCATCATAGGATCCACCGCTCTTGTCCTTACCTCCCCTATAATGCTTCTTGTGGCACTGGCCATAAAGCTAACGAGCAGGGGAGAGATCATATTCAAACAGGAAAGGCCTGGACTCAACGGCAGAAGCTTCACACTCTACAAGTTCAGAACCATGTATGTAAACAACGGACACATACTTGAAGAATACCTCCAAAACAATCCCAAGGCCCTTGAGGAGTGGAAGAGATACAAGAAGTTGAGGAAGCACGACCCCCGCCTAACCCCAGTGGGAAGATTCCTGCGCAAGTTCAGCCTGGATGAATTACCGCAGCTCATAAATGTGCTCAAAGGAGAGATGAGCATAGTGGGACCAAGACCATATCTTTTCAGCGAGCTTGAGGAGCACAATGTACCAGAGGAGATTCTCTCTGTTAAACCTGGGCTTACAGGTCTATGGCAGGTAAGCGGGAGAAACGAGTTGCCCTTTGAAGAGCGCATAAGGCTTGATCTGGAGTATGTAAGAAAAATGTCCTTTTGGCTGGATCTCAAGATAATATTAAAGACATTCTTTGTGGTGGTAACCGGAAAAGGTGCATACTAAAAGCCCCTGCATCTTATAAGCCTGGACTTAAACTCCTTCAAGGCCCTTTCCAAGCCTCCAGCAGGAACCAAAAGATTGAGGTAAAGCACCCTATTATCAGGCGTTAAGGCACAGTGAATCAACAAGGGCTCCAAGGGTTTTAGCAGAGGTCTCAGCCTTTCAAGCTGCTCTTTACTGTCAAAAAGCAACCTCCAGTTGTCCTCCGCCTCCTCTTTTAGCTTCTCTATATTGTATATCTTCACCTTCTTACCCTTTCTTACCACATGGCACTCCCCTTTAACCGGCATCTTCAGAAAGAACAGCATCTGCAATGTATCCCTTCTTCCAATAAGAAAGGTTATGGGAAGCCAAAGAACGGCGTGTCTGGGTATAAGACGGAGGGTGGCGGTAATCTTAGAAAAACCCCTAACCTTATACTCTGCGTAAAAGCCTATAACACCACCCAACCAGGTGTACTTTTTATCATCCGGAGAAAGGGCCTTCTCAAGCTCCGCTGCCACCTCCTTTGCCTTTCTTATATTGGCCTTAACTCCCCAGTAGAAGGAAACCACAAGGATCAAGCTGAATACAACAAACAGAGCAAATAGCCACCCTGATATCACCGGGAAAGAACCCCCTCCACCCAGCCCTTACCTATATGGAAAAGATCCTCCACGGTGAGTTTTTCTCTGCCCTCCAGGAAGGGAACCTCATACACGGGAACCCCCTCAAAGGCTCCTTTTACATCAATCTGCCTTCCGGGAATAAGCCCGAACTTGTTAACGAGAACCGCGGCAAGGGACATACCAAGCTCCTTTAGTGTCTCCTTGATCCTCAACCCCTCTTTGACGGAGAGCTCGTCCTGGTTTACAACCAGTATTTTCCTACAGCTTGCATCCGCAAAGGTATCCCACATCCTATTCATAAAGTCCATGTGGCGGGAGATCTCCCCAAGCACCTTATCCTCCCCCTCATCAAGGGCCACATCTTGGGGAAAGTAATCCCTTCCCTTTACAGAGGCTATCATCTGCCTTTTCTGAAGTATCCTCAGCCTCCACATGCGAAGCACATGGATCCACTCCATATTTATCTTGGGAAGGGCCAGTATCCTCATGCTCAGCCCCGTGGGCGGCGTATCCATGACAAGATAGTCGTATTTATCGGCATAAGCATCAAGTATCTCGCCCACTGCATAAAGAATGGCCACCTCCTCCATCCCAGGAGAAAATCTGAGAGCGTCCACCATGCTCTCAAGTCCCACAACAGAAAGCTGCTTGTATAAGGATTTCATACGTCTGATGGTCTCTTTAAGGTATCTCTGCATGTAAGCAGAAACATCCACCTCCAAGGCGTCCAGCCTTTTAAAGACATTTTTTACCTTATCAAGCGCAACCTCGGTTATATCAGAGAGGTTATGGGCAGGATCCACAGAAAACCAGAAAACCCTCTCTCCCCTATCGGCCAAAGTATAGGCCAGCGAGGCAGAGGAAGTGCTCTTTCCAACTCCACCCTTTCCCAGAAATATAAAGAAGCTCCTCATATGTCCGCTATCTCAAACCAGAAAGCCGCAGGATCGTCTATAAACCTTGAGCGTGTAAGAGCCACAATGAGTTCCCTCTCCATGTAGGGCAAAAGGGCCAGGCCCACAAAGGAGGGAGGAGAGGGAAGCCCTATAAAGGAGCCGAGGAGAAGGAGGGCAAAGGCACCCTCCATCTCCTTCAGCTCCTCTTCCAAAACATCCACACTTCTATCCTTTATCCCCTGAAGTATCCCATCCGTAGTCTTTCTCAAAAAATCCAATAGATCACGCAGATTCATAGGATTCCACCTTTTCTCCCTTTGAAAGGAAGAAGTCCAGAATCAGCATGAAGTTAAGAAGCAGCATGATAACAACCATTATGGCTATGGCATAACCCTGCACAGGATTTTTGTGGATGTAAACAGGAACGGGCTTAAC
>JALVZS010000163.1:6449-7385 GCA_027022065.1 bacterium | reverse complement strand
CTTCTATGTCTATCTCCTCAACCTGGCGTTTTCTCTTTCTACGCTTGGGCTTTCTGGTTCTTATGGGGATGAACATGGGCTCAATGGTGGATATCTCTTCCTGCTCCTTTGTTTTTGCTTCAAATCTTTTGGCTACTTCTTGAACCTTTTCTGCTACTATCTCTTCCTTCTTCTCTTCTTTGGCCTTTATTATCTCCTTTTTAGGTGGCTTTCTTTTCTTTGCTTCTTTTGGCTTTTCTGCTGGCTTTTTCTCCTCGGTTTTCTTTTCTTCCACAGCCTTTTCAATTTTCTCTTCTTTTTCTCTCTTTCTCCTTTCTATCTCACGCTTGAAGGTTACAAGCTCTATGAACCTGTCATACTCGTCCTGGGTTATTGAGCTCATGTGGCTTTTTGCCGATATCCCAAGCTCTTTTAGTCCTTCTATAACCTCTTTACTGCTCATCCCCATTTCTTTTGCTATCTGGTGAACTCTGATTCTGTGCTTTACCGCCATCTATTCACACCTCCCAACTAGAGCCACATACTTTTTAATCAGGTTTTCTAGTTTATTTGCAAGCCCTGGATCCACAACCCCTATTATACCTACAGGCTTTCTGTTAAGGGCGCTTCCCCAAAATTCCTTGGTGAACAGAGGAACGCCCTTGAGCCTGTGCTTTTCCAGCTCCTTAAGGGATTTTTCGGAAAGATCCTCACTTATTATGAGTAGCCTTATTTTGTTTCTGCTTTTGAATACCGCCTCTCTTCCAGCAACCACTCCCTTATATTTCAGGCCAAGTCTGATGTGCTGAACTATAACCTCCCTTAAAGTTTCAAGCACATTTTGCTTCAGCTTATTAAGCTCTGGCTTTTCTGTGAGGGTGCACTTTAGTGCCCTTTCAAAAAGGTTCTTTCTTACAGCCTTTGATAAACAGCTTTCAGAAGGGCATATATTTACAC
>JALVZS010000163.1:0-6439 GCA_027022065.1 bacterium | reverse complement strand
TATTTACACCCCTTCCAGGAGCCTTATACAAGGGATCAAAAAAGAGCTTTCCGTTCTTTTCCACAAACCTCAAAAGCTTTCTCTTTGGCTTTCTTTCCCTACAGGCCACGCACATCCTTACTGGCTCACTCACCCTCTTCCTCGGTTAGGCCATACTCGCTTGATGTTTTGAGGTCTATCTTCCAGCCTGTTAGCTTTGCGGCAAGCCTAACGTTTTGCCCTCTCTTGCCCAGAGCGAGGGAGAACTGATCATCGTCAACTATCACCTTTGCCTCTTTGTTCTCCTCGTCAAGTATAATCTTTTTGACCTTTGCGGGCTTTAAGGCGTTGGCTATGAACTCTGCTGGATCTTCTGAGTAAAGGATTACATCTATGTTTTCACCCTTCAGCTCTTTAACTATGGTCTGGATTCTGGCTCCCCTCACACCTATGCAGGCTCCCACCGGATCCACATCTGGATCGTTGGCGGCAACCGCTACCTTTGCCCTGTCTCCCGGATCTCTGGCTACGCCCATGACTTTAACCAGTCCAGCCACTACCTCTGGCATCTCCCTCTCAAAAAGTCTTTGCACAAGCTTTGGGTGCGTTCTTGAAAGTATCACCCTGGGCTCTCCTCCCCTCCCACGCTTCACTTCAAGCACGTAGAACTTCATTGTGTCTCCCTTTCTGTACCTTTCAGACCTCACCTGCTCCCTTGGGGGGAGTATGGCCTCAAGCTTTCCCATTAAGTCAACTATGATGTTTTTCCCCTCTTCCCTTACAATGGTGCCCTGGATAATGTCTCCCTCTTTCTCCTTGAAGGTGTTGTAAAGCACATCCCTTTCAAGCTGGGTTAGTCGCTGGGTTAAAACCTGCATTGTGGCTTTGGCTGCTATCCTTCCCATGCCGTCTATGGCAAAGGGAAGCTTTATTACCTTTCCCACCTCAGCTTCTTCATCTATCTTCTGGGCATCGGATATGGCTATTTCTTTAAGGGGGTTCTGCACCTGCCCGTCTTCCACTATTTTTTTTATCTGATAGGCCTTGAACTCTCCAGATGCGGCATCCAGCTTCACCTCAACGTCTATGTCTTCCAATAGCCTCTTGTTTATCGCACTCTGGATGGACTCTTCTAAAAGCTGTATAATCTTGTCCCTAGGAATGCCCTTTTCCTGCTCAAGGAGCTCTATGGTGTACAGAAGCTCTTTACCTTTCATCTAAACCTCCTATTTGAGAACAAGCTTGGCCTTGGCCACGATCTCGTAAGGGATCCACTCCCTCTCTTCCCCTATGGCAAGCTCAAATCCCTCTTCGTCTGCGTCAAATATGTCTCCCTCAAGCTCGGTTCTGCCGGATATGGGTTCTTTGAGTATAACTTTTACCGTTTCTCCGATGCTCTTTATGAAGTGCTTCGGCTTTTTAAGTTCCCTTGTGAGGCCGGGGGAGGAGACTTCCAGGTAGTAGCTTACATGTATAAAGTCCTCCACATCTAGAATGTCTCCTATCTCTTCGCTTACCCTCTGGCAGTCTGCTATGGTTACGCCGCCAGGTTTGTCTATAAATATTCTCAGGTAGTTGTGCCTTCCTGAGGAGAGCCACTCCACATCGTAAAGGTGAAGCCCCAAGCTCTTCAATATAGGCTCAAGCAGCTTTTCAACCCTCTTTTCTATTTCTTCCCTGTCCATTGCAGAATACCACCCTTTAAGTTTGCTGCGCTTAAAACACTAACTAATATACAACTAACCGTTACCTATTCAAGGGAGAAGCTCCTATTACTCAAAGGGTCTAAAATGATTTGTTATGGGAAGCCTCCTGTCCTTTCCAAATGCCCTTGGGGTGATCTTAACGCCTGGAGGAGCCTGCCTTCTTTTGTATTCGTTCCTGTCCACCATGCGTATAACCCTTTTCACCAGCTCTGGATCAAATCCCATGGCGACGATATCCTTATACGGGCGATCCTCCTCCACGTAGGCTTTTAGGATGGGATCCAGTATCTCGTAAGGCGGTAGGGTGTCTTCGTCTTTCTGTCCAGGTCTTAGTTCTGCGGAAGGAGGCTTTATAAAGACCCTCTTGGGTATGATTTCCCTTCCCTTCAGCTTGTTGTAGCACTGGGCCACCCTGTATACCATGGTTTTCATGACATCCTTTATAACGGCAAAGCCTCCCGCCATGTCTCCGTAAAGGGTGGCGTATCCACAGCTCATCTCGCTTTTGTTTCCCGTCGTGAGAACGAGCCAGCCGAACTTGTTGGATATGGCCATGAGGATATTTCCCCTTATTCTGGCCTGTATGTTTTCTTCGGTGACATCCTCGGGCATGTTACCCCACACGCATCTTCTCATCTCTTTTTTGAAGGTTTCAAAGATCTCCGTTATGGGAACAGTATATGTCTGGATCCCCAGATTTTTTGCAAGCTCCTCGGCATCCTCAATACTTTCCCTTGATGTGTACTGGGAGGGCATGAGGACTCCCACCACCCTTTCAGGTCCTAGTGCCTCTGTGGCTATGGCTGCCACAAGGGATGAGTCAATGCCTCCTGAAAGGCCTATAAGAACCTTTTTGAACCCGTTTTTGTTCACATAGTCCCTCGTTCCCACAATAAGTGCGTGCAGTATCTCCTCTTCCTCTGACATGGGCGGGGTTATCCTGGGCTTTACAGTCTCTTTCTTTGGAGGTTTATATGGTGCGACGAAGATCCTCTCTATTTTGTTCTCCTCGTATCCCTTTTCCTTCCTTATGCGGGGATCGTGGAGCCTGATCCTCAGCACGGAGCTTATATCAAGATCGGCTATTAGGAGGTCCTCCTCAAACAGCTTTGCCCTTGCTATTAGCTCTCCGTGTGGGCTTACAACGAAACTTCCCCCATCAAATACAAGCTCATCCTGCCCCCCAACGAGGTTCACATAAGCCACGAAGGCGAGGCAGTCCATTCCTCTTGTGGCTATCATCCTTTCTCTGTACGCCCTTTTTCCCGTATGGAAGGGGCTTGCGGATATGTTTATAATGAGTTCTGCTCCAGCTAGCGCCTGAAAGTGAGCAGGCCCGTCGGGATACCATATGTCCTCGCATATGTTAACTCCAACCTTGCACTCCCTTACCTCGTAAACGGGTATGCGGTTGCCCCTGCTGAAGTACCTGTCCTCGTCAAATACGGAGTATGTGGGAAGGAATATCTTGTGGTAGACGTCCACTATCTTGTGCTGGTAGATGACGGCTGCCGCGTTGTATATGTCTTCTTTAACTTCAATGAAGCCTACTATGGCTACTATATCTCCTACCTCTTTAGCTATATTGCTTATGGTTTCCATGTTCTTTTCAAGGAACTGGGGCTTGAGGAGCAGATCCTCTGGGGGATATCCAGGAACGGCCATCTCTGGAAAGGCAATAATGTCCACATCTTCCTTTTCCGCCTGCTTTATGTAGGACAGGATTTTCTCTGCGTTTTTTTCAAAGTCTCCTACTATGAAGTTGGGCTGGGCCAGAGCCACCCTGAGGCGCTTAGTCATTCTTCAGGGCCTCCCTTATCTTTCTCAGAAGGTCTGCAGGGCTGTGAATTGGGTATTCTAGAGCTTCAAGTAGTTCAGCTGCGTCTTTTCCTTCCAGTTTCAGTCCTTTCATCCTTTCAACAAGCTCCTCTTTTCCGAGGGGAAACTTCAGGCCCTTTATACGCCTCAGCACCTCAACGGGCCAGGTTATGTTTAAAGCCTCACCCGCAGGTCCTATAACGCTTACCCAGAGATCCAGGCTGTCCCTTCCCTCCTTTATCTCCTTGTAGGCCATCTTGGCCAGACCACCCGCCGTATGGGCCTTAAGGGTCTTTTCCTGGAGCTCTCCCTCAAGCTTCTTCATCACAAGCTCTTCGTCTGCTCTGAGGATGTTTCTCACCGTTTGGCGGGTAAGGCCTAAATATTGTGCTATTTCGTCCTCAGTTTTCATCATCTCCCTTGAAAGCACTATGGCGTAGGATGCCTGAATAAGGGACGGTATCCATGTGAGGTTGCGATACTCTATGAGCTTTCTGGGACCTCCCAGTATCTCAAGGGCCTTGAGAAATACCCTCATTGCCAAGGCGTCAACATCCACCTCTTTAATGTCTCCAGCTCCTAGTATAACCATCTTTTACCTCCTCTAAATGACTTTATTAACAGCGTTCCACATGAGCCTGCTCTGCAAGCGCACCGCTCCTTCAACGGGGTTGTAGAAAAATAGATTTTCCTTAACCCCGCCTATGAGCACCGGTTCTTCTATTTCCTCAGCCTTTAATTTTTCTTTCTCCTTAAAGACCGCCAATGCCCTTAACAGGTCCTCGTAGCCTACTTTGAACCTCTTTTCTCTTATGGTAACTTCCAGGGGCGCATACCTCAAGGAGCGAAGAAGCGCACTTAACCTTGAAATTTCAGTCTTTAGCATGTTTCCCAGTGCTTTTTCTTCCTCTATTTCTGCTTTCAGGTCTTCATAAAGCTTGACCATGTCTCCAAGTTTGCCTCCAATATGCTTCCACACAACTTCTTTGTTTTTAAATCCAAACCCCTCGTAGGCTTTAAAGGCTTCTTTCTTTTCTAGGTCGTCAACCAGTATGTACTTTGCCCTGCCTTCAAGGCGGGCGTCGGTGTAGATACTTTCTATAAATAGACAGTCGCTTGTAGCGCATAGGCAATGGCACAAGTGCGATTCTTTTGTTAATCCTACTAGAAAATTAAATAACTCCTGTATGACGGGTCTGCCAGAGGCATTTATTATCTCCTTTATCGTCTGCATTTCGTCAATCACAAGCACAGGTGAGTATCCCTTATCAACCACTATACTAAAGTAGTCTCTTAAAAAGGCAAATACATCTTCCACCTTTTCTGTTCTTCTGAAAAGCAGCTCAAACACCTCTTCAGGTATAGGTATCCCTCCCAATCTACCTAGTAGCTCTACTCCACCTTTTAAAATCTTTTCCAAAAATACGGAGAGTTTTTCGCTTTCTCCTTTTACCCTGAAAAGTACCTGTATTAAATCTTTTACTTCTTCTACGTATCTCCAGCGGAAGTTTATGTAAAACACTCTGTAGTTTTCTGGCAGTTCTTCAAACACCTTTAGAAGCAGTGTAGTTTTACCGCTGTTTATGGGACCGTAGACAAAATAAACCAGATTTGGTTCCCCACTTAACACTGCTTTTAGATACTTTATATCTTTTTCCCTATTGAAAAACGGCATTTGTAGTCCTCCTGTTTAATGACTATTGCTTTTTAACTACTCTCTGATACCTTTTAAAATAGATGGATTCAAGCTGGTGATGATGGAGTCGGAGGAAAAGATGCGTGAGTATGATACCATGTTTTCACCCCCCATGGACAAATACGAAACGGAGGGGGAAGTGGTTATTGAGCTTGAGCTTCCCGAGGTGGATATAAGCAATGTTAGGATAGTGCAGGAAGGCAACAGGATAACTATAGAGGGGGTTAAGGGCTACAATGTGGGAAACAAGAAGGTGAGGTTTCTGCGTATGGAGAGGTACTGCGGCTACTTCAAAAGGGTGGTGGACCTTCCCTTTTCCCCAAGACAGGAAGATATTAAAGCGGTAATGGGAAAGGGGGTTCTTAAAATAAGGATAGCTAAAAAGAAAAGAATTATAGAGGTGGAGGAAGAAAAGGATGAGTAGTATTATCTGGACGCCCGATTCTGACAGTAGCGTGCCTCCCAAGGAGGAGGCCTTTGGCATAAAGATACCTTACGAGCTGCCCCTTCTTCCCACAAGGGATGTGGTGATATTCCCCTTTATGCTGATGCCCCTTCTTGTGGGAAGGGATCTTTCCGTGAACGCGGTGAATGAAGCCCTTTCCAGGGACAGGCTTATATTTGTTTCCGCCCAGAAGGATCCCAGCATTGAGCTTCCCAAGGCGGATGACATCTACAGCGTTGGAACCGTCTGCATGATAATGCGGATGGTGAAGAGCGAGGACAAGATAAAGATCATCGTTCAGGGCATCGCCAGGGCCAGAATAGAGGAGTTCCTCCAGTTCAATCCCTTTATAAAAGTTAGGATAAGGCCAATAACGGAGAAGGCGGTTTCCGAGCTTTCTATGGAGACGGAGGCCCACATCAGGCTGGTTAGAGAGAGCCTGGAGAAGGCGGCAAACTTTGGAAAGCCCATACCGCCTGAGCTTATAAACCTGGCCAACGCTATAGATGATCCTGGGAAGCTGGCGGATCTTGTCGCTGCCAATATGGGGCTTAAGACCAAGGAGGCTCAGGAGATACTGGAAACGGTGGATCCCGAGCTGAGGCTTAAAAAGGTGGCAAACCTGCTCCTTAAGGAGGTGGAGCTTCTGTTCCTCCAGCACAAGATACAGGCGGAAGCAAGAGAGGAGATGAACAAGGCCCAGAGGGAGTACTTCCTCAGGGAGCAGCTTAAGGCCATTCAGAAGGAGCTGGGGGAGAAGGACGAAAGACAAGAGGAAATTGAGGAGTTCCAGAA
>JALVZS010000162.1 GCA_027022065.1 bacterium | reverse complement strand
CTTTCCCCCTCCAGCCAGGATGAGGAAGCTGTTTGCTCCAAAGTTCAAGCTTTCAAGGGTCCTTACAATGGTTACCTCCGCTCCTCTCCCCAGGCAGTATATAGAAGTCATGGCACATATACCCACAATGAGCCCAAAGGACATGAAGAACAGGTTGGCCTTTGAGGAAAAGAGCTCTTTTAGAGCTTCTGCCAGCTGGCAACGAAGCCTACTGAACGAACCTTCCATGCCTAAGTACCCTGACGGTTTTGGCAAACTTTGCGGTTTCAGGGTCGTGGGTAGTCATAACTATGGTTATCCCATCCCTATTTAGCTCGGAAAATATCCTCATAACCTCAAGGCTTGCGTCGGCATCAAGGTTTCCCGTTGGCTCATCGGCCAGTATAAGCCTTGGATCTCCTATTAAGGCCCTGGCTATTGCGACCCTTTGCTGCTGTCCTCCGGAAAGCTCGTTGGGCTTAAAGTTCAGCCTCTCTCCCAGCCCCAACCTTCCCAGTAAGGCCTTTGCCCTCTCAACGTGCTCTTTTTTTATTCCGTCTCTGTAAACAAGCGGCAGAAGCACATTCTCCAGAGCTGTAGCCCATGGGATCAAGTGGAACTGCTGAAATATGAAGCCGATCTTTCTGTTTCTAAGCTTTGAAAGCTCTTTATCGCTTAAAGAAAGCACATCCTTCCCGTCAAATAGATAAGTGCCGCTTGTGGGCCTGTCCAAACAACCCATGATGTTCATGAGGGTTGTCTTTCCCTCGCCTGAAGGCCCCATTATGGCTATAAAATCACCCTCCTTAACCTCAAAATCTATCCCTCTTAAAACCTCCACCTCCTCAAGCCCCGTTTTGTAAACCTTTTTCAGGTTTCTTATCTCAATAATTTTCTTTACCAGATGGCCACCACCTCCCCTTCCTTCAGTCCCTTAACCACCTCCACCCTTCCCTCACTCTCCCAGCCAGTCTCTATAACCCTCTTCACCCACTTTCCGTTCTCCTTAACCATCACATAGCTTTTGCCGTCCATCCCCACCTTCACAGCGGAAGCCGGGATGTAGAGGGCCTCCTTTTCTCCAGCTATTATGGTTACATCAGCTGTCATCTCGGGCTTGAGAAGCCCCACATATGGGGTCTTTATCTCTATCTGTGTGTCGTAGAAAACCACATTGTTTCTCACAATGGCACCAGGATAAATGGTTTTTACCACACCCTCAAATACCTTATTGGGATAAGCATCCACCACAAAGGTGGCCTTCTGCCCAGGCTTTACTTTACCTATGTCTGTTTCATCCACATAGGCATCCACCTGTAGCTTTGAAAGATCTATAACGGTGATAAAGGTGGGTGCATTGAGTCCTGCCACCACCGTTTCTCCCTGCTGAGTTGATACAGACGATACCACACCATCTATAGGAGAGTATATAAAGGCGTAGCTGTATCTCACCTTAGCCGCTTTATAAGCCTCCTTTGCTGCAAGGTAGGCGTCAAAGGCCTCCTTTTTCACAAGGGCAAACTCTTTCTTCAGCTCTGCAAGTGCCTTAAGTGCTCTTTTAACCCTTGCCCTTGCCACATCTATGTCTCTTTTCGCCTTATCCAGCTCACTTTTGGCTATAAGTCCGTCAAGATAAACCTTCAGTATTCTCTGATAGTTGAGCCTTGCCAGCCTCAAGTTCGCCTCAGCCTCTGCAACCTCCTTTTCCGCCTGCTTAATCTTTAAAGGGTAAGTGCTCTCTATCCTCTCCAGCTTTGCCTTTGCAGCTTCCAGCTTGTACTTCGCCTCAAGCATCTGTGCCTCAAGGTCCTTATGTTCTATAACTGCAATCAACTGCCCCTTCTTCACCACATCACCTGCCTGAACATAGAGCCTTTCCACCTTTCCCGAGATGCGTGCTCCCACCTTCACCTGGGCACCCACCTGAGGCTTCACTGCCCCCGTTGCCGTTATCTCAAGCCTCACTATTCCCCTTTTGACCCTCGCCTCTCCTTTTGGCTTAAACTCCTGCCTTCTGCTGCTAGCGCATGCTGTAATGAGTATCAAAAATGCCACCAGAAATCTTCTCATCACAACCCCTCTAAAACGGGTATCTTTCCCACAGCCCTTACCAAGCTGTAGTAGGATAGAAGAACTTCATGCAAAGCCTCGTAGTAGTCGCTTTCCGCCTTATAGAGATTAGCCTCTATGGTGGTCAGGTCCACCACAGATATGAGATTCACTTTGTAACTGTTAAGG
>JALVZS010000161.1:2793-7408 GCA_027022065.1 bacterium | reverse complement strand
ATATGACACAGCATGGAAAGCATCTTTGCCCTTACCAGGGATGCAGGATTGTTGCAGCCACCCCGTTTTCCACCCTTAAGGGATACCCTCTTAGCATTTGGGGACTGGCCTTTTTTGTGGTTGCGTTCATTTTCTCTTTCACGCCTAGGATACTGAGCTGGTGGGTGGCTTTAGGAGCAGGTTTTTCTCTTTACATGGTTTATTTACAGGTTTCGGTTATAAACAGGCTGTGCCAGATGTGCATCCTTATAGAAGGCATTGTCTTTCTACTTCTTCTAACTTTACTCAGGCACATAAGGGCAAAAGATCTCTGTTTTCTCATTGCCGTGGGATTTTTGGCCACGCATGCACTCTACACATTTCCCCCAGGATATGTGGATGCGAAGGTGGCCGAGGCAGCCACATGGCGTGGAAAGGGAAGTTATGACCTCGTGTTCTTTTTTGATCCACAGTGCCCTGCCTGTGAGAGGAACTTTAAAATCATGAGCAAGAACAAAGACCTGTGGCGATCTGTAACCTTCAAAAGTATAGCCATACACAAAGGATCTGCTGAGAAGGCTAGGTTTTTTTATAGCTTGTGTCGTGAAGGAATGGATCCATGGAAGGCCTTTTCCCTGATCCACTCGGGTAAGATGCCCAAGCTGGAAAGGAAGCTTCCCTGGGCAAAAATTAAGAAGATGCTGGAGCAGAACCTGGAGACATTAGAAAACCTGGGCATAGACGCCGTTCCCGTGGTGGTCGTGAAGGGAGAAAGCAGAAGGATCCTGGTGGGGTGGAAGGAGTTCTCTGAATGGGTGGAGAAGAACACAAAGCAGGTGCAGGAGCCCGTGCTCTTTCATCCCATTGAAGAGGGGATATGCACCCCTCACAAGGAGTGTAACTGATGGAAGTTTATGAAAAGGTGGTAAGGCACATAAAGGAAAACGACAGGCTGTTTGAGTTTACAGAAGCGGAAATCCTGGAAGTTTCCCAAGGCCGAGTAAAACTGAAGATGAAGGTTAAGGAAAAGCACCTGAATGGCGTAGGGGTATGTCAGGGCGGGGTTATCTTCACCTTTGCGGATCTTGCCTTTGCAATCGCCAGCAACTCTTATGGCAAAGTGGCACTAGCCCTGCAGTCCCAGATAAGCTTTATGAAGCCTGCAAGATTAAACGATGTGCTAGTGGCGGATGCGGAAGAGGTTACACGCACAAAGCGCACAGCCCTCTACCGCATTAAAGTGTACAAAGAAGACGATGAAGAAACCATCGCCTTCTGCACGGGCCTAGCCTATGTGACCGACTCAACCTATGACTTCTAGTCCTCCACCTCCACTATGTTAAGAGCCTTGCAGGAAGGACAGTTCATCTGCTCCACCTTGAAGTAAAATTGGGATATGGGATGCCTTTTTAAGACCCTGCCGCACCTCCAGCACCTCTCTTCAATCCAGGCCCTCCCCTCATCGGAAATGACCTTAACCTTGTAGGCCCCTTGGATCTTAGGCCTTCTTCCTCTTTTGGTAGTCCTCACAGCCATACAATCCTCCATTACGGTGAAAATTCTCTTAAAATGGGCTTCTCCATACAGGAGTAAGCCTCCCTAATGGTCTCCCACGCAGGCATGTCCCTAAAGCCCGGTAACTCCGCATAGACCCTCTTAAGCTGCCTGCACAGGTCCAAGCCCTGCCTCATAGCAGATATTATGTCCCCCTCGTACATGCCCGTCCTTTTAACGATGGAAGAAAGCTCTTCTCCCATACTCCAGAGATAGGCGGCATCGGCAAATCCCCAGTTTATGTCGCAAGAAACCGGAGCACCTAGATGGCGGGCCTCCACCTCCTTTATAAAGTCGGCAAGCTCCTCTATCTCCTTCCTTACGCCTTTGGGCAGGTATCTGCTCTTTCCGCTCTTCAGTCTATCGGGTTCTCTGCCTATACAGGTAAGAACAGCACTTACAAGGTGGGGATCAAGGTTGTCAAAGAAGCCTTCAAGTATGAGCTCAGCAACCAGAAGCTCCTCTATGTGGAGCCTTCTTACAACCTCGGCTCCGAACTTCAGGTTCAGCTCATCATCACAGTGGCCCAACTCTTGTAGCACCCTGCACTTTCCCTCAAACTCCTGCACAAGGTAGCTGTCCAGGTAGCGAAGCTCCTTCTCCAGTTGTGCAATCTTTTTGGCATAGTACTTCCTCTTCCTCTCTGTGGCCCTGCACTCCCTTTTGTGTATACAGAACTCACAGTTCTCAAGCCTAAGAGCCTTCAGCGCATACTCGCTTCTTATCATCTCCTCAACGGCACAGCGTCTCTTTTCCAAAAGTCTCTTCTTCCTCCTTTTAGAAAGCCCTTCCTCTTTGAGGGCCTCATCTATGGAGGCTATTATGCTTTTGTCTTTTTCAATAATGCTTTCAAGCTCTGCTCTTCTGGCATCCATTAGTTCCTGCTGGTACTCGCAGTTGAAGGAAGGAAGTGAAGCAAGCTTTTCCTTGTAGAGTATAAGCTCCCGCTTTATCTTCTCCTTTTCCTCCTCGTGCTGGAAGGACCAGAGGGAGGAGTTGAGGAACTGGTATATCCTTTCAAGAGGCTCTTTGGCCAAAAGGTTAACGATGGAGTTGTAGGAAAGCCTGAAGGAACTTTCCACAGGCTCTATGAACCTCTCGTCATAAACAGGGATCTCCTCGTGCTCTCTGGGATCAAACCTCACCACTACATAGCCCTCTTTATCTATCCCTCTTCTTCCCGCCCTTCCAGCCTTCTGGAAGAACTCCAGGTTCTTTAAAGGCCTGAAGGTGGACCCGTCAAACTTTATTACAGAGTCAAAGCAAACCGTCCTCGCAGGCATGTTTACGCCCAGGGCAAATGTGGAGGTGCAGTAAACGACCTTTAACAGTCTCTTCTCAAAGAGCATCTCTATGAGCCTTTTGGCGTGGGGAACAAGTCCTGCGTGGTGGTAGCCTATGCCCTTTAGCAGAAGTGGTCTCATGCGCTCTATGAAGGGAACCGCCTCCTCAGGAACGGTCTGCAGGTAGCTGTTGATAAAGCTCCTTATCTGCCTTTTCTCGGCATTGGTGCTGAAGTTTTTGTAGGAGCCGAGTTCCCTGGCATAAACCTCCACCTTTCTTCTATTGAACAGAAAGTAAAGGGCAGGAAGAAGCCCCTTTTCCTCAAGCTCCGATATTATCTCTGTGTGCTGAACGGCCCTGAAGGTCCTTTTACGGGAGCGCTGTCTCTCCACTATGCGGCGCACCTTAGGAAGGGGGGCTATGCCTGTCTCCTTTATTATGCCAAACATCCTGAGAGGCACGGCCCTCTCGCTATGCCTGATAACCACAGTTTCTTTACCCTTCACCACCTCAACCCAGGCCGCCAGCTCCTCAGCATTGGGAACAGTAGCCGAAAGTCCCAAAATCTGCGTTTCGCTGGGAAGAAGAACTATGCTCTCCTCCCAAGCGGCTCCCCTCTGCTCGTCCGCTATGTAGTGTATCTCGTCAAAGACCACCATCTTAGGAAGTGGATGAAGGGTATCCTCCTGAAGCATGTTGCGGAGAACCTCTGTGGTCATCACAAGCATGGGAGCTGTTTCGTTTATAACCTCATCCCCTGTTATAAGCCCAACATTCTCCTCCCCCAAAAGGGCAGAGAAGTCCCTGTACTTCTGATTGCATAGGGCTTTTAGAGGGCCGGTGTATATGATCCTTTCCCCCTCCTTTATCCAGTCAACAATTACATGATCTATAATGGCGGTCTTCCCCGTTCCCGTAGGAGCGGAAACTATAACGTTATAGCCTGCTTTCAGCCTCTCTATGGCCTCTTTCTGAAACCTGTCCAGCTTTTCATAGGGTATCATGTTTCTTCTTTTTCTCCTCTGCTACAAAAGTTTGGTGAAAATATAAGAGTAAATGCTTAAAAATCAAGCACCTGGAGAAAAAGGCTTTTCCTCTCCCTTGAGAAGCCTGCGGATGTTGTCCTTGTGCCTGTAGATTATGAAGAGGGAAATCAAAGCGGTAAGACCAGCCTGCTTCACATCGGCAAAGAGCCACACAAACAAAGGCATGGCCAGGGAAGAGGTTATTGAGGCAAGGGAGACTATTCTCCTGAGCAGAAAAACAAAGATAAACACCGCAAGGGCACACAGGAAGGCTTTAGGGTTTATGGCTAGAAAGGCTCCTGCTCCCGTTGCTACTCCCTTTCCGCCCTTGAACTTTAAGAATGGAGAAAGGCAGTGGCCCAGTATCGCAAATAATCCGCAGAGTATCAGAAAGTTGGGATCTTTGTAGATGCTGCGGGCGACGACAACAGGCAGAACGCCCTTTGAGACGTCCAGAATAAGGGTTATTACCCCCGCTTTTAGTCCTGCTGCACGGGCTACATTGGTGGCGCCTATGTTTCCGCTTCCCACAGTTCTGGGATCTGGCCCTCCAAAGGCCCTAGCAACCAGAATCCCAAAGGGAACAGAACCCAGGAGAAAGGACCCTATAAGAAACAGAAGCCTTTCCATACCACCGCTCCTTTAAACCAGATACTCGTGAACCTTTTCAGGCGAAAGGGCCTCCGCTTTTAACATTCTGTCTCCTACATAAACTCTCCCACCTTTCCTTATTCCGTACCTAATGCGGATCCTCGCGTCAAGCCTCTACCGCC
>JALVZS010000161.1:0-2783 GCA_027022065.1 bacterium | reverse complement strand
CCAGTTGCCTCTTTCGTCCCCTTCCATGTATTCCCTCAAGCAGATCTCTTTTCACCCATCCCTTCTGCTCTGGAATACTTGGAGGAAGAAGCTTGGCCGAAAGAGGCCTAACCACAAGGCCTTTAAGGCCGCTTTCCTTCTCTATAAGCTCAAAAGCATTTCTTCTCTGGGACATGGGCCTTTGTCCCAAGACCTCTCCGGAAACCACAAAAACCGCGCCTGTCTCTTCCATAAACCTTTTCGCCACCTTAAAAAAGAAAATCTTGCAGTCAATACAGGGATTAAAGCCCTGACCGTAGCCATATTTTGCGTTAAATAGCACCTCCTCAAAAAACCTCTTCTCTTCGTCAACCAGAACAGGCCTTATCCCGTAAAGCTTCTGGCACTCCTCGGCAAAGGCTTTGTCCTTCCTTCCCGCAAACCAGGTGTATATGTGAATGGGAACGATCTCCACCCCTTGAACCTCTACCAGCTTGACCGCTAAGATGCTGTCTAAGCCTCCAGAAAACAGAGCTACCGCCTTCAAGCCGCTCCCTCTTCCAGTTTGGTAAGCCTTCTGAAAGCCTTGAGCTTATCGTAGTGTCCTATTTTTGCCTTGCTAACCACTTCCTTTAGCACCTCTATGGTGTGTTTGTAGATCTTTATGGAGACAGGATACGGATGGCCGTCCTTTCCGCCGTGGGCGAAGGAAAAGCGGGCAGGGTCCCTAAAGCTTACAGGGCTTCCGTAAACAAGCTCAGCCGTCAGGGATAAGGCCCTCAAAAACTTGGCCCCCGCCCCCTTGGTCAGAAGCAGATCTTCAAAGCTGTCAAGCCTTCTCTCGTAGGTTTCTAGGAACACCTTTTTAAGTTTCTTAGGATCTATGTCACTAAGACTTATGCCGTGCCTTGAGGGAAGCCTGAGGGCAAGCTCCACCTCCGCCAGCCCCTTATCACCGCTTGAGGCAAGCTCCAGCATGGCCCTTCTGTTTTCCTCGGCCTCTTCCGCCACGAGATTGAGGACTTTTCTTTTTTCATCACAGCATACGGCCTTGTGGGGCTCACAGCAGAAGCTCCTTAAGTCTTCACTTAGCCAGTGATACCTTCTTGCCATACCTTTTGTCTCGTCCATCCCCTGCTGTATCACGCACCAGTCTCCCAATGCAGTGAAGAATATGGTGTGGTGGTAGAGGGAGAAGCCATCCTGAACGGCAGAAGCATCAACCTTTGAGGAAAGTCTGCTTGCCCTTATCAGCAGATCACCACTGCCTATGCCATGAACATCGCATATTCTCGCTATCTCTTCGGGGGTTTTCAAAGCTGTTTTTCCCTTACCTCCTGCCGCAAATACCCCTATTTCCTTGCCTACGTTCCTTAGGGCGTCTTTCAATGCTGCAGTGGTTGTGGTGGTTAAACCGCTTGAGTGCCAATCAAACCCCAGAAGGCATCCCAAGGCCTGAAACCAGAAGGGATCGCTCAGCCTTTTAAGTATTTCAGATACACCATGCTCAATGGCCATGACCATGAGTATTTCCCTGGCAAGCTCCCGCATCTTTTCAAACAACCAGCGGGGAGCCTTGCCCGTGTGTAGGGGAAGTTCCGCGTAACCCGTGCGTCTCATGCTTAATGAAATAGAATAGCTCAATGGGAAACTCAATGCTTGGAAAGAAAAGCTGAATGTTATACACTGAAAATGCAATGTTTAAAAAAGCAAAGATTGACGTTGTGGAATTTTTAAAGATCTTCGGCCTGATTTCGGTATTTGGGATCATCGCTGTCTATTTTGCGTGGAAGTTTGCCAAGCTTAAAGAGGAAACCCTGATAATGTCCTTAGAGCCCGAAGCACTAGAGGCCCTATATCTAAGTGGAGAACACATACCCATAGAAAGGCTATGCTACGGATACGGGGGGATATGCAACGGGAAACTCTGGTGCAGCAAAAAGGTGGCTAAGTACTGCAAAATGGCCTACAAGAAAAATAACGATTTAAAGGCCCTGGACTTTCTCATTAAAGCGGAAGCCGTGTTGGTTATGCATAACGCTACTAGTATAGACTGCCTGCTTGAACTGATTGAAAACTCCCAGAGATACGAAAGGCTTCTTCTAGGTGACGCTGCTTTTTACGCAGTGATAAGAGAGTGCTTATCGGAGAGAAAAATCAACTTTGCAAGCTGTGAAAAAGGGTTAAAGAAGCTCAAAGAGCTAAAGGAAAAGATGCAGAGGTGTTTAAGAACAACCGATAAAGAAAAAGGGTTGTTTGCACCCATGTGCTTAGACAGACTAAGGCAGTCTTTGATAGAAAGGATCCAAAAGCTTAATAAGGACCTAGCCATTCTCGGCCACTCTCAGGAAAGCGGCTTCTGTCCCAGACTGGTTCTGGAGCACATAGTAAATGACTATGAACTTAAAGTGCCCTGCCAACTTGATGGGATCTACCGGGAGATAATCAGGAGGCAAACCCGCATTGCTAGAAGATTTGCTGAAGAAGTGGAGAAATACCAGAGGGCTATCGGAAGCCCTTAAAAGGGTTAAGATAAGGCCTATTTTTATCCTGTATCTATCCGTATCCCTAGGGGTGTGGGCTGTTATTGTTGCAGTGTCCTATAAGTTCTTTTCAGCGAAGGCAGAGAAACTAGAAAAAACCATCGTTCAAGGTTATATAAGGCTTGCAAAAGAGGCCCCCTACAGTGAAAGGTCCGATATCATAATGAGGGCCACGGCCTTCGCAGAAACCCACAGCAACAAGAGGCTCTTAACGGAACTGAAAGCCATAAATTTTAAAAAGAAAAAAGACATACAAAAGGA
>JALVZS010000160.1 GCA_027022065.1 bacterium | reverse complement strand
TTGCAAGGGCGAGGGGTGAGGTTACAGAACTCGGGAAGCTAGCGGATCCCATAGCGGATAAGATGCTTCTCCTGGCGGGTCTAATTCCTCTGGTTGAAACAGGAGATGTGCCTGGATGGCTTGTTGTAATCATTTTTGCCAGAGAGTTTGCTGTTTCAGGGCTGAGAACAGTGGCCGCCTCAAAGGGCGTGGTACTTTCCGCAGGGATGGGAGGAAAGATCAAAACGGTGATCTACTCCATAGCGGTTACTGCCCTTATGCTTAGGGCTAGACCTTTTGGCATAATAATGCTTTACATTGGTGTGCTTGTTTCGCTATTATCAGCCTTTAACTACTTTAAGGAAAACGCAGAGCTTTTATCTTAGGAGGTGAAACATGCCTTACAACGGTGGGAAGAAGCTTTTTACCTCTGAGTCGGTAACAGAAGGGCATCCCGACAAGCTTGCAGACCAGATCTCAGACGCCATTCTTGACGCCATTATAGAGAAGGACCCATACGGAAGGGTGGCATGCGAGACGCTTGTGACCACTGGACTGGTGATGGTTGCGGGAGAGATAACTACCACTTGCTACGTGGACATTCCCACCATAGCTAGGGAAACCATCAGAGATGTTGGCTATACAAGGGCCAAGTTTGGCTTTGATTACGAGACCTGTGCGGTTATAACCTCTATACATGAGCAGTCACCTGACATAGCCATGGGAGTGGATCCAGGAGGAGCTGGGGATCAGGGACTCATGTTTGGATTTGCCGTGAACGAGACTCCTGAGCTTATGCCGCTTCCCATAATGCTTGCCCACAAGCTCTGTATGAGGCTGGCAGAGGTGAGGAAGAAGGACATCTTGGATTATCTGAGGCCAGATGGAAAGTCCCAGGTTACTGTGGAGTATGAAAACGGAAAGCCGGTGAGAATACACTCTATCGTGCTTTCGGCTCAGCACGCTCCGGATATCACCCTCAGAAAGCTAAGGGAGGATCTGATAGAGTACGTGATAAAGCCTGTGATTCCTCCAGAGTATCTGGATGAAGAGTATGTGAAGTACTACATTAATCCCACGGGCAGATTCGTCCTTGGCGGACCCATGGCAGACACGGGGCTTACCGGGAGAAAGATCATAGTAGACACCTACGGAGGAGCAGCACGCCACGGAGGAGGGGCCTTTTCAGGAAAGGATCCCACAAAGGTAGACAGGTCCGCATCATACATGGCGAGGTATGTGGCAAAAAATATCGTGGCCTCTGGCATAGCCCATGTGTGCGAGGTGCAATTTGCCTATGCCATAGGCGTTCCTGAGCCGGTTGCGGTTTATGTGGACACCAAGGGAACGGGAAAGATACCTGATGAGAAGATTGCGGAAATAATAAAGAAGATGTTTGACCTTACTCCCAAGGGGATGATTGAGACGCTTCAGCTGAGGAGACCTATCTACAAAAAGACAGCGGTTTACGGGCACTTTGGCAGGGAGCTTCCTGAGTTCACCTGGGAGAAGACTGATAGGGCGGAGGAGATAAGGAGGGAGGCGGAGCTGATAGGAGGATAGTATGCCGGATGTGGCCCTTATAATGGGAAGCCCTAAAGACGCCAAGCTCGTTGAGGTAGCAAAAAGGGTGCTTGAAAAATTTGGTGTGTCCTACGAGATAAAGGTGCTCTCTGCCCACAGAACACCGGACGCTTTAAGAGAGTATGTTGAGTACTTTGAGAAGAACGGGGGTAAAGTTATAGTGGCCTTTGCAGGCTGGGCTGCGCACCTTGCAGGTGTTATAGCTTCCTACACTGTGCTTCCTGTTATTGGGGTTCCTCTGGCAACTAGTGCATTAAGTGGGTTTGATGCTCTTCTTTCCATGGTTCAGATGCCCAAGGGCGTTCCCGTAGCAGTGGTGGCGGTAAATGCCGCTGAAAACGGCGCTCTACTGGCTGTGCACATGCTTTCTTTAAGTGATGAGAAGCTAAAAAGGGAGCTGATAAACTACAGGAAGGAGATGGCGGAGGCCATACTTGAAGGTAGTTGATGTGGATGAAGAAGGGGTTGTTGAAGAGGTTGTGGATGTCCTTTCCCGTGGAGGGGTGGTGCTCTTTCCCACAGATACCCTCTACGGGCTTCTTGCGAATATAGAGGATAGAAAGGCCCTTGAGAAGCTGGTTGAGATAAAGGGAAGGGAAAAAGGAAAACCCTTTCCCGTTTTTGTAGATAGTGTGGAGAAGGCGAGAAAATACGCTGCTTTAGAA
>JALVZS010000159.1 GCA_027022065.1 bacterium | reverse complement strand
TATGCGGTTGGAGATGCGCTGAAGTAGATCATAGGGAAGCCTCGCCCAGTCTGCAGTCATCCCGTCAACGCTCTCCACAGCCCTTACCGCAACCACATACTCATAGGTTCTCTCATCCCCCATAACCCCCACGCTTTTCACAGGAAGCAGCACCGCAAAGGCCTGCCAGAGCTTCTCATAAAGCCCGGCCTTTTCCACCTCCTCCAGAACTATCTCGTCCACCTCCCTCAGTATTTCCAGCTTCTCTTTGGTCACCTCTCCAATAAGCCTTATAGCCAGACCAGGCCCTGGGAAGGGATGGCGCTTTATTATATGATCTGGAAGTCCCAACAACCTTCCTATCTTTCTCACCTCGTCTTTAAAAAGATAACGAAGGGGCTCAATAAGCTCAAAGTCAAACCTTTCAGGAAGCCCTCCTACGTTGTGGTGGCTTTTAATAGTAGAAGAAGGCCCCCACACGGAAACGCTTTCTATAACATCTGGGTAAAGTGTCCCTTGGGCCAGAAATCTTATTTTCCCAAACTTCTTCGCCTCTTCCTCAAACACCCTTATGAAGAGCTCCCCTATGATTTTTCTTTTCCTTTCGGGATCCGTAATTCCTTTAAGGGCTTCCAAAAACTTCTCAGAAGCATCAACGAAGTGAATCTTTATCCCAAGGCGGGCAAATGTCTCTAAAACCTTCCTGGCCTCATCTTTTCTCAAAAGCCCGTTATCCACAAAGATAGGAATTAACCTGTCCCCTATGGCCTTGTGCACCAAAGCAACAACAACGGAAGAATCCACCCCACCAGACAAAGCGCATATAACCCTTTCTCCACCCACCCTTTCTCTTATCTCCTCAACAGAGCGCTCTATAAAATCCTCCATATTCCAACTGGGCTCACACCTGCATATTTCAAAGGCAAAGTTGGCAAGTATATCCCTGCCATGCTTTGTATGCACCACCTCTGGATGAAACTGTAATCCATATATGGAAAGCGTCCTGTTTCTAAAGGCAGCAATGGGAGCGTTTTCCGTTCTTGCTATGGCCTCAAACCCCTCAGGCATATCAATGATCCTATCCCCATGACTCATCCATACCTGGAATCTTCTAGGTAGCCCCCTAAAGATGTCACTGTCGTCAAGCACCTCAAGCCGAGCGTAGCCGTATTCTCTTTTGCTGCTTCTCTCAACCTTTCCACCCAAGAGATGGGTTATAAGTTGCATCCCGTAGCATATCCCCAGTATGGGAACACCAAGGGAAAAGTATTTTTCGCTACATTTGGGAGCATTATCATCGTAAACACTGGCAGGTCCCCCTGAGAAGATAAAACCTTTTATTTTATCAAGCGGAAGCTCACCAGGATCCCTAGTAGGGGGGTATATCTCGCTGTAAACCCCCAGCTCCCTGATGCGCCTTGCTATAAGCTGCGTGTACTGAGAGCCAAAGTCTATAACCGCTATCACACCAGCTCCTCAGTGAAAGGCAAGTTTTGAGAAGACCACAAAAAGGAGAAAAAGAGCCGCCATGTAAAGCAGGATAAGATCCACACTTGAGCGTTCCCACCTATCTCCCTTGCACTTATCCCCAAGCCTATCGGATATAGCCCTTCTAAGGACCTCTATATCTTTAAAAATGATAGGCACAAGTTGCACATCAGAATCTGTTTGTATCCACAGCACATTTCTCATCCCAACCCTTTTCACTTCCACACTCTCAATCTGATCCCAAGGGAAACACCTGGAGCCAAATATTCCCTCCACACATAGAGCGTCGTCGTATATTTCAATAAATCTGTAGTTAATGTAAAATATAATAAACAAAAGCGGAATAAGGAAAAGGGCTGAAAAGATCACACCCCAACCTATTCCCTTCATAAAAAAAGCCACATCAATAAAAGTAACAACAAGCCCTATGACAACCGATGGAACTATGTAAATGGGAGAAGGGCCGAATCTCATTGCTGGGTCTGTTCAGTATTCTCTGTGCTTTGCTGCTGCACCTCCTGAGCAGGCTCAGTAGTTACAGCTCTATCTTGTCGCCTGCTTTTAGGGAAACGCTCCTTAATACGAGCAGCCTTACCAGAAAGCTCCCTGAGATAGTAGAGCTTCGCACGTCTAACCTTTCCTCTCCTTATGACCTCTATCTTTTCAAGCCTAGGAGAGTAAAGGGGAAAAGTCCTCTCAACACCTATACCACCTGTAGTTCTTCTAACTGTGAAGGTCCTTCTGTGCATACCCCCGGAGACCTTT
>JALVZS010000158.1:1669-2233 GCA_027022065.1 bacterium | reverse complement strand
CAGCTGAAGATCGCAAAGAGAAAAAAAGAAGCCCTTACCGAAAAACTCAGTGCCCTAAAGGTAAGTCTAGATGCGGCCAGAAAAGATTTAGAAATCGCCAAGGCCGAGCAGAAAAAGGTAAAAGAGCTTAAAAAAGCTATAGAAGGACTGGATAAGGTCATAGAAGCACTAAAGGCCAAGCTGCGGGAAGCCGAGCTGCAGGTATCCTACTGCACATTGAGAAGCCCCATAACGGGAAAGGTAGCGAAAAAGTACAGAAGCGTGGGAGATGTTGTGGGCCCCGGCATGCCCGTTTATGCCCTTGTTAATCCTAATGATATTTTTATTTTAGTACTGCTTGAAGAAACAAAGCTTAAAGGAGTCAAGCCCGGCTGTCCCGCAAAGATAAAGATTGATGCCTATCCAGATGAAGATTACGAGGGAGTTGTTGAGGAGATACTGCCCACATCCGCCGCAAAGTTTGCCCTGGTTCCCAGAGATATATCCGCGGGAGAGTTCACAAAGGTGGTGCAAAGAATCCCCGTAAAGGTAAAGATCACAAAAGGAGACAAAAGCAAGCTGATA
>JALVZS010000158.1:0-1659 GCA_027022065.1 bacterium | reverse complement strand
CACCCCCCATCTACGAGCGGATAGGCCCACTGGAAAGGATCTTTTTAACGGCCGTCATCATAGTGGGCGTCTTCATGGCCATCCTTGACACCACGGTAGTTGAGGTGATTGTGCCCAAAATCATGGCTCCCCTTTCCACGGACCTTTACGGAGTTCAATGGGTAATAACAGCCTACATGATAGCCGCCGCAACAGGGCTGCTTATCGTTGAGCATCTATCCGTATCCATAGGACTTAAGAATGTGTTTCTTCTGGGACTTGCAACCTTCACCTCTGCGAGCTTCGCCTGCGGGCACGTTCATACACTGGGAGAGATGATAACCTTCAGAGCCATACAGGGCGCTGGAGAGGCCTTCCTAGTTCCCACAGCGGAAACCATCCTCTTCACCATCTACCCTCCGGAAAAAAGAGGCCTAGCCATGGGCATATACGCCCTTGCGGTGAGCTTCGCCCCCTCCCTCGGCCCAACACTGGGAGGCTACATCACAGAACACCTAACCTGGAGGTATGTGTTCTACATAAACGTGCCCATAGGGATTCTGAACTTTGTGGCAGCCCTCTTCTTCATGCCGAAAGTGCTGGAAAAGAGAAAGCCTTTCAGGATAAACTTCTTAAGCTTCTTCTTCGTATCAGTGGCTACTATTTCCCTTCTAACCCTTTTATCAAAAGGACAGCAAAAGGGATGGTTCCAGTCCATGTTCATTATAAAGCTGGCCTTTGTATCGGCTCTCGGATACCTTCTCTTCTGTATATCGGAATTGGTGCACAGAGAGCCTCTGATAGACTTTTCCATATTTAAGATTCCCGAATTCAGAGTGGCCTTTTCCATATACTTCTTCATCTTGGGACTCTCCATGTACCAAGTGTTTTACCTCATCCCTCTGTACTACGAAAAGCTGAGATTCTTAGGCACCTTTGACACAGGACTGCACATGCTGCCCCTAGCCATGACCGTGGGCATCTTCTCCATAGTTGCGGGTTTCTTAAGTGACAGAATAGGAGAGGAAAAGGTTCTTGTAATTTCCGCATTTTTCCTGATAGTGGGCAACTGCCTGTTCCTGCCGAAGCTCAACTACTATACCCCCAAGGTAAAAACCATGCTCATTCCTATAGTATACTCCATCGGCATGGGCATGTTCTTCGCCCCCGTAACAACCCTGGCCTTAAGAAAACTGGGAAACAAAACTAATCTCGGAGCAAGCCTCATGCACTACATAAGATTCGTGGGAGGCTCCTTCGGAACTGCTCTTGCCACAAATACACTGCAGAAAAGGCTCGCATTCCACTACGATGAGATATGCGCCATGAGAAGCAGGGACTTGTACTACGCCGAGGCCTTTGTAAATAAGTGGAGCCAACTGCTTTCCCAGATTTTCTCTCCAGACATAGCGGTAAAAAAGGCAAAGGCCCTTTTAGGATACGCCACAAACATACAGGCCTTAAGCCACGCCTTCCAGGACAGCTTCGTAGAATCCTCCTTCTACGTCTTCATCGGCTGCGCATTCCTGGCACTGTATTTTTGGGAAAAGTCAAAAATCACAAACGGCAAAGCTCTAAATCCCCACAGGCGCCAAAGTGATGCCCAAGGATAACAACAGCACCTGATATATCCGCGCTTTCAAAAAAGCCCCTGATCCACTCCAAGGCGGGCTCTATATC
>JALVZS010000157.1 GCA_027022065.1 bacterium | reverse complement strand
CTTCCTATCCGCGGTGATAATTACAAGATCTTCGGCTAGTGCCTGCGCAATGAGCATCCGATCAAAGGGGTCCCGGTGGTGCCAGGAACGCTACAGAAAAACCTGAGTACCAACCTGAGTACCAAGAAGATAGCCCTTCACTTTTTCCCTTAAAGAGCTTTACTATCTCCTCATCGGTTTCGTCAAAGTCGGGAGGTATCTTTATCTCGTTCTCATAGCCACCAAACTGCCTCGGTTTGGGAGAAGGCTTATAGGGAACAAGCTTGGCCACCGGCTTTCCTGCCTTGGCAATAATCACCTCTTCCCCAGCAAGAACCTCTTCCACAAGCTTTGAAAGCTTACTTTTTGCCTCATGTATATTAACTAACCGCATGGTTTGCACCTTCTCAAAGTTTAGCCCGTCCTTGTGCTGTTTTTCAACACCCAGTTCTCAAGTCTTGAAAATTCATAGACGCTATAGCTTCAGTAGGTAGATGTGGTCAATTTGGTTCTTCATCGTCCAGGATTGCGCTACATGTTCCAGATACCATTTTTTATATTAGCCAAGATTAATCCAGGAGGTGGATCATGTTAGCTTTTCTTTTAACATTTGTTCTTTTGCTTTTAGGTGGAGTGGCTTACTCTGGAGGATATCCTGTTAGCGAAGCCACTCAAACCTGTATAGAGTGTCATTCAGAGGTTACTCCTGGTATAGTGGCCGACTGGAGGGCCAGCCTTCATGCCCGTATAACTCCCGAGGCTGCTTTGAAAAAGGACAAACTTTCCCGTGAGATTTCTTCTAGTAATATTCCTAATGATTTGAAAAAGGTTGTGGTGGGCTGTGCCGAGTGCCATACCTTAAATCCGAAGCTTCACAAAGATACCTTTGAGCACAACGGATTTAAGGTTCACGTGGTGGTTACTCCTAAGGATTGTGCGGTGTGCCATTCTGTTGAGGCCAAGCAGTACGAGAAGAACCTCATGTCCCATGCCTATGCGAATCTTATGAATAATCCTGTTTATCACGGACTACTTGACTCTGTGGATGGGCTTCAGAGCTTTGATGGAAAGAGGCTGATTTACTCAAAGGCGGACGTTCACACCATGGCGGATTCATGCCTTTACTGCCATGGGACAAAGGTAGAGGTGAAGGGATTTGTCAGCAGGGAAACATCCATGGGAGAGATGAAGTTTCCCGTGCTTTCTGGATGGCCCAACAACGGCGTGGGCAGAATAAATCCCGACGGCAGCATGGGTTCCTGTGCCTCATGCCATCCAAGGCACAGCTTCTCCATCGCTGTAGCTAGGAAACCTGCAACCTGTGCGGAGTGCCATAAGGGTCCCGATGTGCCTGCCTACAAGGTTTATGTGGTGAGCAAGCACGGTAACATATACTACTCCGAGCACAGCAACTGGAACTTCAAGCACGTTCCCTGGGTCTTGGGCAAGGACTTTAAGGCTCCCACATGTGCTGCATGCCATGCGAGCCTTCTGGTGGATGAGTACGGCAACGTCATTGCCGAAAGAACACACCAGATGAACGACAGGATCCCTTATAGGATCTTCGGCCTTATCTACGCCCATCCGCATCCCAAATCTGCCGATACAACCATTATAAAGAACAAGGCTGGTCTCCCTCTGCCCACTAAGCTGACAGGAGAGCCCGTTTCCAAGTTTCTTATATCCCCTGCTGAGATTGAGAAGCGCCGCAAGAGGATGGAAAAAGTATGCATGGCCTGCCACTCCACAGGCTGGGTTGAAGGCCAGTTTGCCCGCTTTGAGAAGACCATCAAGTTCTCCAACGATATGACCCTTGCCGCCACAAAGATTCTGCTTAAGGCCTGGGAGAAAGGCGCCGCTAAGGGATTGGACAAGGGCGATTCCATCTTTAACGAGGCCATAGAGAAGATGTGGGTGGAGCAGTGGCTGTTCTACGCCAACTCTGTTAGGTTCGCATCGGCCATGGCGGGAGCTGACTACGGTGCTTTTGCCAACGGACGCTGGTATCTTTCCAAGAATCTGCAGAAGATGCTGGACTGGTTGAGCTTTAAACTGGGTGGGAAAAAGTAAAAGGTGAGGGGGCGTATGCCCCCTCTAGTTACTATTTTTGTATAGATCTTTGTATTTCTCTCTTAGAATCTGCTTTTGTATTTTGCCTGTTGCAGTTTTGGGAAACTCATTAACAAATACGATTTTCTTTGGAACTTCAAAGGCTGCTAGTTCCTTTTTACAGTATTCAATTAGTTCCTCTTCTTTAAC
>JALVZS010000156.1:6925-7553 GCA_027022065.1 bacterium | reverse complement strand
CTCCGGCACAGGTATCTCTTCCGGGATGCCGTAAACGGCGGCAGAGGATGAAAAAATAAAGTTTTCCACTTTGTTTTCAAGCATAACCTCAAGCAGATTAAGGGTATTTGCCACATTATTACGGTAGTACTTCAGCGGCTTTTTGACGCTCTCGGGAACCACGATATACGCCGCAAAGTGCATCACCACATCCGGTTTAAAATAGGAAACAGCTTTAGATAGCATTTCCTTATCGGCAAGATCGGCTTTTATGAGCTTTCCGTAAAGAACCGCCCATTCGTGCCCGGTGGACAGATTGTCGTAAACCACCAGTTCATATCCAGCCTCTCCCAAAAGCTTTACCACATGGGAGCCTATATACCCCGCACCTCCCGTCACAAAAACCCTCGCCATTTCACCACCCCCAGCCTGAGTTTTTACAAAAAATTTCAAAGCTTGAAAAGCAGTTTCTATAGACAAGATGATCTTGCTGTGGCAAAATTACAAATATGGGATACACTGCAAAACTTTACGAAGCATTTAAGGATCTGGGAGAAGAAAAAGCAAAGGTTATAGTAGAAGCTATAGAAGAAGCAATAGAACACCTCTATCGCCAAAAGCCTGCTACTTCTGAAGAACTGAGGATAAT
>JALVZS010000156.1:2440-6915 GCA_027022065.1 bacterium | reverse complement strand
GTACCGTGAGGAAACCAAGCAGATGGAATTGAGACTAATGGAGAAAATGGAGCAGTATCGTGAAGAAACTAGGCAGATGGAATTGAGACTGACGGAAAAGATTGCAAACGCAAAAGCTTCTGTAATAAAGTGGTCTTTTATCTTTTGGACTAGCCAGCTAGCAGTTATGGCTGGAATTATTTTAGCAGTTTTCAAGTTACTTACGGCTCACTGATTTTTATTTTAATGAAAACTCTCCTGATTCTGGGAACAGGAACGGATCAGGTTGAAGGGATCATTGAGGCAAAGAAGCTTGGCTTGTACACCATCGGGTTGGACTGGAATGAGAAATCGGAAGGAGCAGGTATTGTTGATGAGTTCTACAAAGTAAATGTAAAGGATTTAAAGGACGTTGCCCAATTTCTGGACTTTTATTCCAAACCTATCCATGGAGTCATAGCCTTTGGAGTAGATATCCCCGATGTGCTCGCCTTCGCTGCAGAAAAGTTGAACTGCTACTTTCAGCTTGACTTTGAGAAAGCAAAACTTTCCAAGAATAAGTATGAAGCCAAAAAGCTCCTTTCCGAAAACGGTGTAAAAGTTCCGCCGTTTGCTCCTGTTTTCTCTCTTGAAGACATCGTCCTCTTTGCCGAAAAACACGGTTATCCTGTGGTTTTAAAACCTGTGGACAACAGCGGATCCAGAGGAGTTCTGCTTATTGAAGAGGATACAAATATCAACTGGGCCTTTGAGCACTCAAGCAGATTCGTCAGGGACAGATCCTTAAAACCATTCCTCATGGTGGAAAAGTTCATATCGGGAAGGCAGCTAAGCACAGAGAGCATCATCATAGATGGAAGGCTTTTCACAGTGGGCCTTTCTGACAGAAACTACGAGCTATTAAAGGAAACGAAACCCTTTATAGTGGAAAACGGTGGTGACCTCCCACCAAGGCTCACAACTCCTTTCAAGGGATATGATGACCTCATAGCTGCCGTTGACCAAGAGCTCTCAAAGGCTGTGAAAGCTTTTAGCTCAGGAAACGGAACGATAAAGGGAGACATAGTGATTGATGAAGATGGGAATGTGTGGATCATTGAGGTGGCATTTAGACTTTCTGGCGGTCTTTTTTCCACCATAGAAATACCCAAAAATACAGGAATTAACTTTATCAGGAAGGCCATTGAGATACAGCTTGACGGAAGATGCAGCGCAGAAGACCTTTGTTACAGGATAGAAAACTTTGTAAGATTAAGATACATATTTGCGGAAAAAGAAGAGGGGGTTGTCAAAAGTATAAGGCTTCCGCAAATAGATAATGCCATTTTTAAGGTTTACTGCAAAGAAGGTGAATCTATAAGCTCCCTAAAGATCTTTGAATTGCCGAAAAGCAAGCTTTTGGGATATGTAGTTTGGGGAAAAACCGAGCAGGATATGCTTAATGTAGAAAGGCAGGTGCTTGAAGGTTTAAAAATAGAGGTTTCCTAGTATGAGGGCTTACATAATCTTTCACCACAACCTGATGTATTCTTCCATTCCGCCGTCCCACTACGGGTATGTAATTGAAAAGATCTACAGCTTTCTTTTAGAGCTTGCCGATTTGGTTCCTCTAGGAATGGAGTTCAACGGATGGACCCTTGAGACTGTTGCCCGCCTTTCTCCGGGATACATAGAAAGATTGAAAAATTACATGGAAGCAAAAAAGATTGAAATAATCGGCTCCTCCTACACTCAGGCGATCTTTCCACTCATCCCTTACATAGCAAACAAGAAAAATGTTGAATTAGGCCTTGAGGTTTTTGAAGAGATCCTAGGGATGCGGCCCAAGATATTTCTCCTAAATGAGATGGTTTACTCAAAAGGAGCAGTTAAACTCCTTAAAGATATGGGATTTGAAGCCTTCATCTTTGATTGGATGAACGCAGTTAAAGGCAATAGTTGGCCACACAGAGTTAGGCTTTGGGATGTGGTTAGAAATGAAGGTTTAAAAATCCTGTGGGCTGATACTTATATGACTCAGAAGTTCCAAAGATGCGTGTGGAGGGAGATAGACTTTGAAGACTACTTTCGCTTTGTTGAGAGAAAACTGGAAGAAAAACCTGCATTTATCCCTATTTATGTGGGAGATGCAGAGGTCTTTGAGTATATTCCCGGAAGCTTGAGGTTTGAAAAAAACGGCGAAGACTTTAAAAGACTTAAAGAGCTCATACATGGGCTTTTGAAGCTTGGACTTGAGTTTACCCTTCCTAGTGAGATCCTGAAGAAGGAGGCTTCTTTAGACATTGAAATAGCAACCCCAGATTATCCCGTTAGAACCAAGAAGCAGCCGAAGTACAATGTTACCCGCTGGGCAGTTACAGGAAGGGACGCGGCAAGGATGAATGCTCAGTGCTATGAGCTTTACCATAAGATAAAAGACTCAGATGACAAAGATCTCTGGAAAAACCTGTGCGTCTTGTGGGGCAGCGATTTCAGGACCAACACAACGGATGAAAAGTATCTATTTTTCAGAAATCTCATGGGATACTCCCTCGGAAGGGCAGAAAAGCTGGAGAACAAGCAGTTGTCTAACAGGGAAAACAAGCACTTTGATGTGAAGCTCAAAGAGAGAGGAAGGTACCTTGAAGTTGAAACCCCCAGCCACAGGGCTGTTTTTATAAAAAACAAGGGACTCGCGGTGAAAGAGCTGGTCTTTAAGGAGAAGTGTCAAAAGCCTCTTATAGGCACCGTTGAGCATGGATTTTATGATGATATATCCTTTGGAGCGGACTTTTACTCTTTTCACACCATAATTGCTACAAGGGAAGGTTTTCAGATAACTGATCTTTCAGCCGAGGCCAAGGTGGAAACCTTCTGGGATAGAGGCTTCTTTGTTGTATCAAGCGGCTGCATGGAGCTTCCATATGTGTCTGTAATAAAAGAGTTCAGATTTTCAGATACCTTTGAAGTTGTTTACAAACTCTATTTTAAAGACCTATATCCCATGTCCGTAAGGCTTGGCATTGTAACAGCCCTTCCAGATGCCTTTGACAGAAACAGCTTATTCTACGCTACCCACAACGGTGGAAGTGAACCCGAATATTTTGAGCTTGCAGGAAGGAGTGTAAAAATGGACTCTCCCGTAAACTACATCGTTACGACATCGGGTTGCCTTGGCGCTACAGAGGGAGTTTTTGAGTTTGGAGACGCCCAGAAAAGCGTAAAGATCTACACTGATAAATCAAAATCCTATACGGTTCCTTTAGTGAGATATGAAGAAATTGGTGATACTTTCTTTTTCAGGGTGTACCACAGCCTATGCGAAAGGGATGAAGTGGCCAATGTATTTTTCAAAGGCTATACTGAGGTAAAGTTTTCCTTTTCAGCTCCTCTATGAGTTCCTTTAAGCTATCCGTGATCCTCACAGGATACTCAACATGCCTTTCTATTTCCTTAAGATCATCCGATAGTTCTCCAAAAGATTGGGAAAAGTGCTCCCTTATCTCAGAAAGTGTGGGAACTTCTCTGCACACATATCCCTTCTCCATGAACTTTACAAGCAAAGGCCGTCCCTTGACCTTCTCCCCTTCTAAAGCGATTACATCCTCTACCATCTTACCGCCTTTAGTAATCCTGTAGACCTGCTTTATTCCGGGAAGAGTAACCTTGTCTTTAGAAAGCTTTATCCTGGGACCAGTCTCATCCTGAGCGAGCTTGTACACTCCCCCAAGGGCGGGAGCATCTTTAGAAACCCCCATCTCTGTACCCACCCCAAAGAAGTCACAGGGCACCCCGCTCTCAACCAGTGACTTTATTTTATACTCGTTCAAATCCCCCGAGAGAAAGATCTTTACATAATTCAAACCGGCCTCATCCAGAAGCCTCCTCACCTCTTTGGCCTCCCCGGCGAGATCACCAGAGTCTATCCTAACCCCTCTCAAACGCAGCCCCTTCTTTTCCAGCTCCTTCCCCACTTTTATGGCGTTTTTTGCACCGCTTATCACATCGTACGTGTCAATCAAAAGCACAGAGTTGTTGGGGAAGTCCTCAACAAACGCTCTAAAAGCCTCCAGCTCGCTGGGAAAAGACATGACATAAGAGTGAGCCATGGTTCCGTAGACAGGTATGCCGTAAACGAGACCAGCAAGAACGCAAGAAGTACCCATAAACCCCACTATGTAAGAGGCCCTGGCCACCTTTAAAGCGGCATCTGCTCCGTGATCCCTTCTGGGAGAGAAGTCCACGCATCCCCTTCCAGATGCGGCTATCAACACCCTCGCCGCCTTTGAAGCTATGGCGGATTGAAAGTTAAAGGCGTTCAAAAGAAAGGTCTCCACAATCTGCGCCTCTATCCTGGGCGCCTCTATCCTTATAACGGGCTCTTTGGAGAAGAATATCTCGCCTTCGGGAATGGCGTAAACATCACCGGAAAACTTAAACTTCAGCAGATACTGCAAAAACTCTTCGGAGAACAACCTCAGGCTTCTGAGGTAATCCACGGCTTCCTTTGTGAACCT
>JALVZS010000156.1:0-2430 GCA_027022065.1 bacterium | reverse complement strand
CCCAAGTTTCCCAGATAAAAAAGTATCTGCTCAAGCCCCGCCGCCACATAGAAGTTTCTAACCTCAGGCATATCTCTTACGAAAAGATCAAAGACAACCTTTTGGTTTTTTCCCCTTCTAAAGTAGCTGTCGGCCATGGTGAGTTCGTAAAGATCCACCAAAAGGGAGAGATTTTCGGGAGTTACAAAACCAAAATTCAAACTTACCATCTTGCCTTCTCCTTATCTATTCTCACCACTATCTCGGCAAACACCTGCCACAAAAGCTTGTCTATCTTGGACTCCAATGGCTCTTCATAATCAAACTTTACCCCTAGGCACTCCAGCATCTCCTCAATCATAACACCGTCGTTATGCACTAGCTTCCAAACCGTTCTCGTTGCAGCCCTTTTCATCTGTTCTCTGGAGGGATTTTTTCTATCCTCAAGCATGTCCATTGCTATTTCCAATATTTCCCTTTTCGTTATTCGCATGGTTCCTCCCCTACCCTAGGGGATAGTCTGCTACCAACAAGTTGGCCGGCTATGGAAGTGGCAAGAAAAATAGGGATAAAGACATAGGAAGTCTTGGTAAGAAGTCTAAGAGCAACAACGATGGGAATTGGAGCGTGAATGCAAATAAACCAGCCAAGGGAAAATCTTTTATATGTTGTTCTCAGAAAACCAAAGGGAAGATTGGCTATAAAAGCTATTAGCGCAATAAATAAGACGGCCTCATTCATCCAACTTGCTCCTTTGCTTCTTCCCACAATTTATCCATTTCTTCAAGCGTTACCTCTTCAGGACTTTTTCCCTCTTCCCTCAGCCTTTCCTCTATAAATTCAAAGCGTTTTTTAAACCTCATGTTGCAGTTCCTCAACGCTCCCTCAGGCTCAACACCTATAAAACGGGAGAGATTGGCTATCGCAAAAAGGAGATCCCCAAGCTCATGCTCCATCGCCTCTTTATCCCCGTTTCTTATAGCCTCCTTTAGCTCCTTCCACTCCTCCTCCACTTTAGCTATCACATCCTCCGTCCTATCCCAGTCAAATCCCACTTTAGCAGCCTTTTCCTGAAGCCTAAAGGCCTGAATCAGGGCTGGCAGTTCCTTTGGAACACCATCTAGCACACTGCCCTCGTGATTCTTCTCCTTCTGCTTGAGCTTTTCCCAGTTTCTTAGCACCTCTTCCGCATCTTTAACCTTTGCATCGCCAAAAACATGAGGATGCCTGTAGATAAGCTTGTTGCAGAGAAAATCAATAACATCGTAAATATCAAACTCTCCCCTTTCCTTCGCTATCTCTGCGTGGAAAACCGCCTGAAGCATAAGATCCCCGAGCTCCTCTTTAAGCTTCTCCGGATTACCGCTATCTATGGCATCAAGCACCTCATAGGCTTCTTCAATCAAATATGGCCTCAGGCTTTCCCTCGTTTGCTTTCTATCCCAAGGGCACTTCTTTCTTAGCTCGTGCATGATGGAAACAAGCCTGTCAAAGGGATGCTCCGCCATTTCACTCCTCTACAACCTTAATGTAAACCTTTCTTCTTCTAGGTCCGTCAAACTCGCAGAAGAATATGCCCTGCCACGTGCCGAGCACTATATCCCCGTCTTCCACAAAAACAAAAACCTCTGGTCCCACAACTGTGCTCTTTATATGGGAATCCGCATTACCCTCAACATGCCTGTAGCTTCGGTTTCTAGGTATTAGCTTGTCCAATGTGTCTTCTATATCCCTTGCAACATCAGGATCCGCATGCTCGTTTATGGTAACCCCAGCCGTGGTGTGAGGAACATATACGAAACAAATACCCTTTTTAACACCACTTTCCCTAACAACCTTCCTGACTGCAGAAGTGATATCAATAAGCTCGGTTCTTTTGGTGCTACTAACATTAAGCACCTTCATAGCAACTTCCTCCTGTTTTTCTTGTGTTATCACTAGAGATGTTTAACATCAAGAAGGCTAACTTTAGGAAAACCTTCAAAAATGGAACCCCAGGACTTTAAGGTAGGCACTCTCGCTAAATCCCTGACATTCCTGGCGCGGCAGGGAGGACTCGAACCTCCGACCTGCGGATTAGAAGTCCGCTTCAAAGCATTCTAACTATGTTTCATTATGCATCACTATTTTTCACTAAGCTCAAGTGTATCAAGTAGTTACACATTGCTTGAAAAATCATCAAAAATCATTTTAAATCACCATAAATCACGCTGTTAGGTGGGAAATAGGTGGGAAAAAAGTTTTTCTTGTCTAACCATGAGACAAGCGGATTTTTGTCCGCTTGTCTGAGAAACCTTGGGGAGGTGCCGCCATGGCGGGCAGCCAGAGGATTACTTTTAGGCGCTATCCTGGCGTTAGAGGCGTTGTGAGCAACACTCGCAAAACTCCCGATGGCAAGCCCGATGTATGCTTCTACATCCGCTACAAGGATCATGCAGGCAAGCTTATTGA
>JALVZS010000155.1:8202-23792 GCA_027022065.1 bacterium | reverse complement strand
GCCAAAATAAAAAGGCTTGATCCAGATGCCGAAGTGATAATCCTTGAGAAGGGAAGGTACCTTTCCTTTGGCTCCTGTGGATTTCCCTACTTTATAGAGGGAGAGGTCAAGGACATTGAGGACCTTATGAAGACCAGCACGGGAGTTATTAGGGACAGGGTCTTTTTCAGAGAGGTGAAGGACATAGATGCGAGAACCCAATCCATGGTGGTATCTATAGACAGGGAGAGAAAGGAGGTTAAGGTTAGGGACATGGTATCTGGAGACACCTATGGCCTTTCCTACGACTACCTTGTGCTTGCAACAGGTGCCCGTCCAGTTGTCCCTCCTATTGAGGGGGTGGAGTTTAGGAACATCTTTCAGGCCAGAACCCCTGAGGATGCCATAGCCATAGATAGGTTTTTGCAGGAGCACCCCGGAGCGAAGGTGGTGGTTGTTGGTGGAGGAGCTATAGGTCTTGAGATGGCAGAGGCCTTTAAAGTTAGAGGAGCAGAAGTTACAGTGGTTGAGATGTTTCCCCATGTGCTTCCACCAGTGGAGCCTGAAATAGCCTTTGTGGTTCAGAAGCACTTGGAGGATAAGGGTGTTAGGGTGCTTACTAGCACAAAGGTTTTGAGGTTTGAGGACGATGGTGAGGGGCATGTGGCCAAGGTTGTTACCGATAAAGGGGAGATTCCTGCGGATATGGTGCTTTTGTCCACAGGGGTTAGGCCCAATGTGGAGCTGGCCAAAGAGGCTGGTCTAAAGATAGGGGAGACTGGGGCTATATGGGTGAACGAGGGGATGCAGACATCTGATCCTTACATATATGCAGTGGGGGACTGTGCGGAAACCGTTAATATTATAACGGGTAAGAGGGTTTTTGTGCCTCTTGGTTCCACTGCCAACAAACAGGGAAGGGTGGCTGCCATAAACATATGCGGTGGTAATGCTGTTTTCCCAGGGGTTGTGGGAACGCTTATACTTAAGGTTTTTGATATAACGGTGGCCCGCTGCGGTTTGGGTATGAGGGAGGCACGGGAGGCGGGATTTGTTCCCGAAAGAGTGATTATTTCAGGACCAGATAAGCCTGAGTTCATGCCTCAAGCGAAGCCTCTCATACTTGAGCTTATAGCCGATAAAAAGACGGGAAGGATCTTGGGCGTTCAAGCTGTGGGTCTTGGTGATGTGAACAAGCGCATAGATGTTGCTGCAACTTTGCTTTACTTCAAGTCAACCATATGGGATCTTATGGGGGTGGATCTTGCCTATGCTCCTCCTTTTGCTCCCGCCGTGGATAACCTTATTAAGGCTGCGTGGACCATGGAGAATAAGTTCACAGGCTTCCTGGAGGGAATTACCAGCGTGGAGCTGAAGGAGAGGATTGATAGAGGGGAAGACATACTCGTTCTTGATGTCAGGGCTCCCTGGGAGTGCAGACAGTTAAACCTTCCGCTTAAGGTGCTGAACATACCTCTAGGACAGTTGAGAAGAAGGCTGGATGAAGTACCCAGGGATAAGGAGATAGTGGTCCTTTGCAAAAGCGGAACGAGGGGGTATGAAGCCTACTGTATACTTAAAGCGGCTGGGTTTAAGAATGTAAAGGTGCTGGAGGGAGGGCTTATCGCCTGGCCCTTTGAGAGTGGGGAGGCTATTTGCTGAACTCCATTATTAAGATTGTGGCAAAAGAAAGATAGACAAAGTTTGCCAGGATATCGCTGAATGTGGTTATGAAGGGTCCAGATGGCAAAGCAGGGTCTATGTTGAGCTTTTTGAAAATTAAAGGGGTGAGAGAACCCACTGTGGCGGTTATGATCATGCAGGTGAGTATAGATATACTTATTATGAAGCTGAGCAGAGGATTTTTCTGTATGAAGTAGATCATGACTGCTGCTGCAAGCCCTGCTATCAGTCCCATTATGAACCCAACGCCTACCTGTCTTGCTATTATCTTCCAGGGTTTGTCCGTGTCTACTCTGCCTGTGGCTAAGGCTCTTACCATGATGGTTTGGGATTGGTTGCCCACATTACCTGCAAGGGCCATCACCAATGGTATGAAGAAGGAAAGAGCCATGAACTGCTTCAGGGTGTGGTTGTAAAAGTGTATGATGTATCCTGATACAAGTTCTCCTATAAGGCTGAAGCTCAGCCAGGGAAGCCTGTACATGGCTATTTTAAAGAGGGATCTTTCCCAGAGCTCCTCATCCGAGGTTCCCACCATCTTGTAGATATCTTCCGTGGTTTCCTCAACGATGATGTCTATCACATCGTCCGCAGTTACTATTCCCACCAGCTTCTTATCCTCATCTACCACGGGAACGGCGAGAAGATCGTATTTTCTAACTATACGGGCCACTTCCTCCTGATCCGTATCCACCGTTACGTATATCACATCGGGATTCATAAGCTCTTTGAGCTTCTTCTGGGGATCTGAAAGTATCAGTTGCCTCAGAGATAATACCCCTACCAGGTGATTTCTGGAGTCCACAACATATATGTAAAACACCTCTTTCTCTTTAAAGTTTCTTATCTGTTCTATGGCTTCTTCCACGGTGAGGTCTTCGTGGAGTGCCACAAACTCGGTGGACATTATGCGACCAGCGGTTTCTTCCTTGTACTGGAGCAGCTTCCATAGGGTTGGGTACTCTTCCAGAAGAGGAGTGAGCTTGTCCTTTTTCTCCTTTGAGAGGGTGTCTATTATGGCTATGGCGTCATCTGGCGGCATGTGCTCAAGGTACTTCGCAAGTTCTTCAATGGGGATGCGGTCAAGGATCTCCACCAGGGTTAATGAGTCCAACTTGGGGAGAACATTGGCTATTTCCTCTGGGGATAGGATCTTAAGTATGCTTTCCCTTTCTGTCCTCCCTAAGTTTTTAAGAAGATATGCTATATCGGCAGGATGCAGCTTGAGGATAAGTTTTCTTAGATGCGTGTACGCACCTTTTCTCAAAAACCTTCTTACTGTTGCAAGGAGTATGGCCTTATTTTTGGTTCCCTGCTCTACTCCTTCTTCAGGTAATATCCCAGCTCTCTCAGGCTCCCTTCTTTGCGTCTCCATTTCTCCTTAACCTTTACCCAAAGATTTAAGTAAACCTTCTTACCGTATATTCTTTCAAGCTCTTCTCTTGCAAACTGGCCTATTTTTTTGAGCATGCGGCCTTCTTTTCCTATAACTATGCCTTTTTGAGAGTCCTTTTCAACAAATATATACGCATCAATTACAACCACATCGCCCTTGTCCTTAATGTCCTCCACCACCACAGCCGTGCTGTAGGGTATCTCCTGCCTTGTGAGATGAAAGATCTTTTCTCTTATGATTTCGGCGGCCATAAAGTGCTCTGGCTGGTCGGTTATCATATCCTCGGGGTAGAAAGGATAGCCTTCGGGCATTAGCTCAAATAGTTTATCAACCAGCTCCCGTAGCCCTTCTCCTGTGACGGCGGATGTGGGGATGGCCGCTTCAAGCTTTAGCACCTGTTCTATCTGTTCTCTTATGGACTCTGCCCTTTCAAGGTTTGTTAGGTCAATCTTGTTAAGTGCACAAACTATAGGGCATTTTACCTCTGTTAAGCGTTCAATTACCAGATCGTCCTCTTCCGTGAGGCCTTCTTTGCAGTCCACAACAAGCACCACAGCATCAACATCTTTAAGCGCCCTAACCGCTACCTCAACCATGTACTCGTTGAGCTTGTGCTGAGGCTTGTGGATTCCAGGGGTGTCAAGGAATATTATTTGTCCGTTTTCAAGGTGCTTTACGCCCAGTATCCTGTTTCTTGTGGTTTGGGGCTTGTCTGATACGATGGCAACTTTATGTCCCAATATGGCGTTTAATAGGCTTGATTTTCCCACATTGGGCCTTCCTATGAAGGAGACAAAGCCAGCCTTGTATCCTTTGGGTGTCTCCACTCTTTACCTCCTTGAATGCGAGAGACCTCTTTTGAGTATCATGCACATTTGCCTGCTTCAATATTGACCTATTAAAAACTTAAAGCTAGCTTTTCGGTTTATGAAGGTTCTAGTTTTGGGAGGTCCTACCGCTACGGGAAAAACGGAGCTTTCTCTAGAGCTTGCGAAAAGGTTTAATGGCGAAATAGTCAATGCGGATTCTGCTCAGATCTATAGGGGCATGGACATAGGTACAGCGAAGCCTCCAGAGAGCTTCTTTAAAGAGGTGCCCCATCATCTCTTCAGCGTTGCCGAGTGTGATGATCCTTGGGATGTGAAGCGCTATGAGCGGGAGGCTTTAAAGGTTTTGGAGGATATATGGGAAAGGGGTAAGCTTCCTATACTTGTGGGGGGAAGCGGTTTTTATATAAAGGGGGTGCTTGAAGGCGTTCCTGAGGATGTCCCTAAAAATGAAAAGCTTAGGAAAGTTTTGTGGGACATTCCCTGCGAAGAGCTTTATCGCTGGCTTAAGAGACTTGATCCAGCAAGGGCGGTGGGAGTCCACCCCAAAGATAAGAAGCGTGTAGTGAGGGCGCTTGAAATATGCTTTGCTACAGGAATGCCCGCTTCTTCTTTTAGCTGGAGTGGTGAGTGTAGATGGGATGCTCTTAAAATAGCTTTGGACAGGCCAAGGGAAGAACTTAAAAGGAGAATATACAGAAGGGTTGATGAGATGATTCAGGCGGGCTGGCTTAGGGAGGTTGAGGAGCTTGTTAAAAAATACGGATGGGACAACAGGGTGCTTAATAGCACGCTGGGATACAGGGAACTTTTGCTGTGTTTGAAGGGAGAATTGGACCTGGAAGAAGCGGTGAGTTTGATAAAAAAGAGAACCTATAAATACTCTAAAAGGCAGAGGACCTGGTTCAAGGGTGAAGGCTTTCTGTTCTTTGATGCTTCAGACAAGGATAAAATCTTCAGAAAGGTAGAGGAGTGGCTTAATGATTAGAATAATTGGAGGGGAAGCCAAGGGGAGAAAGATAAAAAGCCCTCCTGGTTTAAAGACAAGACCCATTATCGCAAGCTTGAGAAAAGTGCTTTTTGACACACTGGGTGAGAGGATTTGGGAGGCAAAGGTTTTGGACGTTTTTGCAGGGGTTGGAACTGTGGGTATTGAAGCTTTAAGCAGGGGGGCTTCTTTTGTGGTATTTGTTGAGAAGGATCCTAAGGTTGCAAGGCTTATAAGGGAGAATTTAAGCATGCTGGGGTATGTGGACAAAGCTGCAGTGTTGGTTAAGGATGCCTTTAGACCGGCGTTTTTGGAGTCCTATTCTCCCTTTGATGTTATCTTTCTCGGCCCTCCTTATGGTATTAAAGGAATTGAAAAACTTCCACACCTTTATCTTCCCTTTTTGTCTCCTTCTGGCGTTTTGGTTATCCAGCATCATCATAAAAGCAGGTTTGATTTTCCTGCCGATATGAGGTTAAAAGAAAAGAAAGCAGGTGAAAACCAACTTACATTCATCTTCTTGGAGGAGGGATGAGCGAAAAGGTGGCCATATACCCGGGGACGTTTGATCCTATAACATACGGGCATCTTGACATACTGAAGAGGGCTGCGAGTATATTTGACAAGGTCATAATAGCTGTAGCAAACAACGAGAGAAAGGGTCCTCTATTTTCCGTTGATGAAAGGGTTCGGATGATTGAGGAATGTGTAGAAGAAATGGGTCTTAACAATGTTTCTGTGGAGTCCTTTGACAGCCTTTTGATTGAGTATGCCAAAAGCAAAGGTGCAAGGGTCATTATAAGGGGCCTTAGGGCGGTTTCCGACTTTGAGTATGAGTTTCAGATGGCGCTTATGAATAGAAAGCTCTATCCCAGCATTGAAACTTTTTTTATGATGCCTAGTGAACAGTACACCTATGTGAGTTCCCGCATAGTGAAAGAGATTGCCATGTACGGAGGTAGTGTTTCCTGCCTTGTTCCGCCGAAAGTGGCGGAGAGGTTGAAAGAAAAACTCGCCTCTAAAAATGCTGGAAGCGTTTGAGAAAGAGCTTGAAGAGCTAAAGAAGAGGAATCTTTATAGAAACCTTATAAGGATAGACTCCACTCAGGGACCTGAGGTTGTCATAAACGGGAGAAAAGTTATTCTTATGTGTTCCAACAACTACCTTGGTCTTGCCAACCATCCTCGCGTAATAGATGCGGCGAAAAAGGCCATGGATATTTACGGATACGGGGCTGTTGCCTCAAGACTTGTTTCGGGGAACATGACTATCCATGAGGAGTTTGAAAGAAAAGCCGCTGACTTTAAAAAGTGCGAAAGGGCTCTTCTCTTTAACTGTGGATATATGGCCAATGTAGGGGTTATCAGTTCCATCTGTGATAGTGCAGAAGACTTGGTGGTTTCTGACAAGCTGAATCACGCCTCAATCATTGACGGCCTTATGCTTTCAAAGGCTCGCTTTGCCACATTTAGGCATAACGATGTGGAGCATCTTGAAAAGGTTTTAAAAGCGAAGAAGGCGAGAAGGAAGCTGGTGGTTGTGGACGGGGTTTTCAGCATGGATGGGGATATAGCGCCTCTAAGAGAGATCGTAGAGGTTTCCAGGAAATACGGTGCTTTGGTAATGGTGGACGACGCTCACGCCACTGGTGTTATAGGAGAAACGGGAAGGGGGTCCTGCGAGTACTGGGATTTATGGGGAGAGATTGACATTCAGATGTGCACCCTGGGAAAGGCCTTGGGGGGGTTTGGTGCATTTGTTTGCGGAAGCAGGGTGATTATAGACTATCTCATAAATAAGTGCCGGCCCTTTATATACACCACTGCCTTACCTGTGCCTGTTGTGGCCGCGGCTGTTGAGTCAATTAAGATACTGGAGGAGGACCCCGGCCTTGTTAAAAGGTTGAGGGAAGATGTGGTCTGCTTCGTTGAGGGATTGAGATCTATAGGACTTGATGTGAAGGACAACGGCACGGCCATTGTTCCCGTTATAATAGGTGATGAGAAAAAGTGCCTGGCGTTTAGCAGAAGGCTGTTTGAGTTGGGAGTTTATGTGGCTGCTATAAGACCTCCCACGGTGCCTAAGGGCACCTCACGTCTTAGAGTTACTTTAATGGCTACTCATACAAAAGAGCATATAGAAAGGGCCATAGATGCCTTTAAAAAAGTGGCAGAGGAAGTGATTTAGACCACCTTCTCAACTTTACCAGCCTTGAGGCACTTGGTGCACACTTTGATCCTCTTCACCTGCCCATTTGGTAGCCTAACTTTAACTTTCTGTATATTTGGGCAGAATTTACGACTGCTTACGTTGTGGGCGTGGCTTATCCTGTGTCCAAATACCGTCTGTTTACCACAGATCTCGCACCTTCTAGCCATGACTTCACCTCTTTTGAGAGATTTGGCCTTGAGTAATTACCTTCAGAGGAAGCTTTAGTCAAGCACTTTTATGTCCTTGGTTTGCTTGGGCACTATAGAGAGGCCTGCTTCGGAGGTTATTTTAATGACCCCTGTGATTTTCACGGTTTTTCCCTTTAACTCGCTGGGCTTATAGCTGTGTTTAAAGGATTTAAGCAGGTTTCCCTGTAGAGGAACAGAGAGATAGTGGAGCTTTAGCACCCATGTGCCGTTTTGTATCTTTATATCTTCAATTGTATCTCTAACGGTTACCTCTTTGCCCAGGTTTTCATTAAGGGCCTTTATGTTGGTTCCCCGTATCACTTTGCTTTCTTCCATAAGCTTTAAAAGTGGAGGTTCTCCGCCGCTTATGCCCATCTTTTCGGCTCCGATCTTTATGAGGACGAGGCAACCTACGAAGAAGAGGACGAGGGCCGTTATGATTATTATTCTAAGTTTTTTAATATCCATGTCCTCAAAGGCCATGCTCTTTTCTCCCCTACAAACAGGCTTTAACGAAGAATATAGAAACAGGAACACTTACAGCAGCACAGCACAGACTATATATAAGCATCATGTTCTTGAGCATATCAAGCTTTTCTGTGCTGGAAAGTAGCAGTCCCTTTGTGCTTTGCTTTACGGCTAAAGAGAATATCACCGAAGCTAGGAAAGTTAATGTTACAGGTATTGCAATATCCTTTAGATTTAGCGGGTGCACAACTCCTAAGGCACATCCCAGATTTAGAAGTAGGAACTCTATGTCAAGCTCTGCAAAAAAGTGGTGTATTCCTGGAACGGGCATTAAGGATAGAACTAGAGAAGAATAGTATCCTATAAGGCCTCCCATGAGGGAGTTTAGCAACCACTGCTTTTGTAGCAAGAAGGAGTAGACAAAGGAGAGAAGTGACGAGAAGAATGCGGGATATACTAGCAGGTTTATAAATGATAGAAGAAACTTCCTGCCTGAATAGGCTATTACTATACGGGAAAAAAGTAAATGAAGAATCAGAATCCAAAAAGGAAGCAGAATATAGGCAATAATTGGTATTAAAAAGGGGGAGGGAAGCTTCATTGGGCCTCCCTCCCCATGATATCTTCATTACTGCTTGGGTGCTCCAATAGGAAGGACCTCCCTACCAAAGGCAGGGTTGATTATCTCAGCAGCCATGAGGTACCAAGCGGTAAATGCTGTCCATATTCCTTCCCAACCAGCTAGCCTACCAAGGGCTTTGCTTCCAGTAATAAGATGCACATCAAGTAGGATGAAGAGTATCAACAAAGACACAAATATTACCTGAAGCGCTTTGGCCTTCTTGAAGGTTGCTATTGTAAGTATGAATGTGAATATGGTCCAAGCAATAAGCGTCCAAAGTAGCGCTCCATGAAAGTCTTTGAATGCAGGTCCCACATGGTTTGCTTGGAAGTATACCAATGTTGCCAGAGCAATCCAAAACGCACCGTATGATCCAAAGGCGCACATCCCAAAGGTGTTACCCGTTCCAAATTCTAGCAGTCCTGCACACAACTGTGCAAGACCACCGTAGAATAGCCCCAAGGGCAAAGCGGTTCCTACATCGGCCAAAATACCGGCGTTATGAACATTGAGCACAAAGGTTGTTAAGGCAAAGCCTCCCAACCCCAATGGAGCTGGATTTGCCAAGGGTCTAAATTCTGCCATTTTCCCACCTCCTTAGTAAAATAGTGTTATTACCGATATAAGGTTAAAAACAAAGCCACTTCCCTTCACGCTCTCAAGAGCCACCACCTCCTTGCCATTTGTTCTATTTAAAAGTTAAACATTAATAGAACAGCTTGTCAAGATTGTATCATGACTTTAAAAATTAAATCTGTTAAGGCCCACTAAAATTTGTGTAACTACATAATATAAAATCTGTTTAAGTATCAAAACACTATTTTGTATCTTTGCCCATGTCTTTGTAGCAACTTATGTTTTAATATGGCTGAATGCTTGTATTTGTTTGGATTTGTGGTATCTACTTACGCAAAGGAGGGGTCTATGCCTTGGAGGTTAAAGGTAAAAAATAGCTTTTCTGCCGCTCATTTTTTGAGGAATTATCATGGAAAATGCGAAAGGCTTCATGGACACAACTGGCGTGTGGAGCTGGAGGTTGAAGGGGACAGGTTGGATGAAATGGGATTGCTTATGGATTTTAAAGATCTAAAAAGAATTTTAGGAGAGGTTATTGACAGGCTGGATCACTGCCTTGTGAACGAGCTTTCCCCTTTTGACAGAGTCAATCCCTCATCCGAAAACTTGGCAAGGTACATATTTGAAGAAGTGAAAAAAAGGCTTCCTGAGGAAGTGAGAGTGCACAGTGTTACTGTGTGGGAGTCTGATTCTGCGTGTGCCACATACTTTGGGGAATAAGCTGCAAGATCCAGCTATTGTAGCATAAGTTCTTAAATTCACTTAGGGTTTTATCTGCTGATATACCGAGCTTTCTTTTGAGTAGGTAGCTGTTGAAAAGCAGTATACACATGTCTTCCTCGTTTAAGCGGGTTCTTTGCTTTGTTATATCAAGTGTTATTGAGGCTGCAAGGGCATTGTCCAGCGCAGCATCTTCTATGGCGGCCTTTTCTGTAGCGACGTAAAGTTTCAGATGGTTTGATGTGCCTTTGATTAGAAAAGTGCCCAAGGTATTTCGTGCCTTTTGGAAATCTCCTTTTAGCTCGTATAGATATCCTAGAAGGAGGAAGGTTTTTGGGTATTTGGCTGATTTTTCTAGCTTCTTAAGTATGTTGAATGCGTAATTGAACTGCCCTGTGGTGTATAAGCTGAGGGCCTCCCGAAAGATGACTTTTTCCCTGTCAAAGGCATGGGAGGCCCCAACTTGCAGGCTAAAGACCAGCAAGACGATTAGCAGCTTCCTCAATGCGCTCATCAGGCATACAAAGGGCAGCTCTTACAAAGCCTTCCCCGTATTTCCCAAAGCCTATACCCGGAGTTAGCAGAACTCCCGCCTTTTCCAGAGCAGTATTTGCAAACTCCATGGATGTGTAGCCTTCAGGCACCTTAAACCACACATAAAATGTGGCCTTTGGAGGATTGACGTTTATACCTGCCTTTTTGAGTCTACTTACAAAGATATCTATTCTTCTCTTGTAGGTGTTTCTTATATTCTCTATTTCTGGCTGGTTGTCCAGGGCAAAAATAGCAGCCTCCTGAACTGCTTGGAATACCCCTGAGTCTATGTTGGTTTTTACTTTGAGAAGCCCTTTTAGGATCTCTGAATTACCCACAGCCATTCCTATGCGCCATCCCGTCATGTTAAAGGTTTTAGAGAGGGAGTGGAACTCTATGGCCACATCTTTTGCTTCTGGCACCTCTAGGATGCTTATAGGGGGATCCTCGTAGTAGATCTCGCTATAGGCTGCATCGTGAGCAATTATAAACTTGTACTCTTTCGCAAGCTTGACAAGCTTTTCAAAGGTTTCTTTTGTAGCACAGGCAGATGTGGGATTGTTGGGGTAGTTAAGGAACATTATTTTCGCCTTTTTGAGAATGTCTTCTGGTATGGCCTCTACATCAGGCAAAAAGCCTGTTTCTTCTCTTAATGGGAAGTGATAGGGCTCTCCTCCGGCAAGCACAGTGGCGGAGTGGTAAACAGGATACCCTGGATCGGGAACCAGAACCACATCACCCTCTTCAATAAAGGCAAGAGGTAGATGAGCAATTCCTTCTTTTGAACCTATCAGGGCCACAACCTCGGTTTCTGGGTCAAGCTCCACATTGAAGCGTTTCTTGTACCATCTTGCTACGGCTTCTCTAAAGGACTTCATCCCGTTGTATGTGGGGTATCTGTGGTGTTCGGGCTTTTCAAGGGCCTTCTTCATGGCCTCAATTATGGGGCTAGGGGTGGGCATGTCGGGATCTCCCACCCCCATATCTATCACATCAACTCCTTCTGCAAGCTTCTTTTCTTTCTTCTCGTCAAGCTCAGCAAACAGATAAGGCGGAAGTTTCTTTAGTCTGGAGGCCCACTCCAGCATTACCACTCTCCTGTTCTCAGGTAGTGATCAATGGCTCTTGCAGCCTTCTTACCATCTCCCACGGCAAGAATAACTGTGGCAGCTCCCCTTATTATGTCTCCTCCTGCAAACACGCCCTTCTTTGTGGTCTTGCAGGTTTCTTCATCTGCTATGATGTAGCCCCACTTGTTGGTTTCAAGACCAGGGGTGGTTTTGGGAACAACGGGGTTGGCCTGTGTTCCTATGGCTATAATTACCGTGTCCACTTCCATTATAAACTCTGAGCCTGGGATGGGTATGGGCCTTCTCCTTCCGGAGGCGTCAGGCTCACCAAGCTGCATCCTTATGCACTTTATAGCCTTAACCCATCCGTTTTCGTCTCCTATGATTTCAACGGGATTCACAAGGAAGTTGAATATTACGCCTTCTGCTTCTGCGTTTTCTATCTCCTCCGCCCTTGCGGGCATTTCTTTCCTGGTTCTTCTGTAGATGATGTGGGCTTCTTCAGCACCAAGTCTGAGAGCGGTTCTCACAGCGTCCATGGCCACATTACCGCCACCCACTACGGCAGCCTTTTTGCCCACTTTAATGGGGGTGTCGTATTCGGGGAATAGATAGGCTTTCATCAGGTTGTTTCTCGTTAGGAACTCGTTGGCAGAGTAAACGCCCTTTAGGGTTTCACCAGGTATTCCCATGAATATGGGAGCTCCTGCTCCAACCCCGATGAATACAGCGTCAAAGCCCTCTTCTTCCATAAGCTGATCAATGGTTACGGTTCTTCCCACCACAACGTCACACTCAAACTTGACGCCCAGAGACTTTATGTACTCCACCTCTCTTTCCACGATAACCTTAGGTAGCCTAAACTCCGGGATGCCATAAACCAGAACCCCTCCCGGCTTATGGAGAGCCTCAAACACCACAACCTCGTGCCCCTTTACCGCAAGGTCCGCTGCAACGGTTAGTCCAGCAGGTCCTGAGCCTACTACCGCAACTTTTTTCCCTGTTTTTGGAGCTATTTGGGGCTTTTCAATGGCTCCCACCTTGGCTTCGTAGTCTGCTACAAACCTTTCAAGCCTTCCGATGGCTATGGGGGCGCCTTTCTTGGCAAGCACGCACTTTTCTTCACACTGCTCTTCCTGTGGGCACACCCTACCGCATATGGCAGGTAGCGCATTGGTTTCCTTTATCTTTCTTGCCGCCTCTACAAACTTTCTCTCCCTTATCAGGGCTATGAACTCGGGGATCTTGACCTCTGCTGGGCATCCTGTAACGCAGAGAGGCTTCTTACAGAGGAGGCATCTTTCGGCTTCCGCTATGGCCATTTCCTCGGTGTAGCCAAGGGCCACCTCGTTAAAGTTCTTGATCCTCTCTTTTGGATCCTGACGGGGCATTTCAACCCTATTAAGATTTAAACCCTTCTTCTTCTCAGCCATTATTCCACCCCTGCAAAAATTTCTGGATGTGCTTTCTTAAATCTTTCAAGAGCAATCTTTTCTTCCTCAGAGTATATGGTGAGCCTGCTCATGAGTTCATCAAAGTTGACCTTGTATCCGTCAAACTCTGGTCCGTCCACGCAAACGAACTTAACCTCGTCTCCCACAGTTACGCGGCAAACTCCGCACATTCCCGTTCCGTCAAGCATCATGGCGTTTAGAGAAACTATACAGGGGATCTTGTAAGGCTCAAGGGTCTTAACAACGAACTTCATCATTATGGCAGGGCCAATGGCCACTACTTGGTCAATCTTTGTGCCGGACTCAAGCAGTTCTTTTAAGGCATCAGTTACGAAGCCCTTTTTCCCATAGCTTCCATCGTCGGTTGTTATGATTACCTCATCTGATATGGCCCTCATCTCGTCCTCAAGGATAAGCAGGTCCTTGGTTCTTGCTCCAAGGATGGTGATGAGCTTGTTTCCTGCCTCTTTCATTCCTTTAAGAATAGGATACAGAGGAGCAATTCCCACTCCTCCTCCAATTCCCACCACTGTCCCAAATTTCTCAATGTGGGTGGGCTGTCCCAGAGGGCCTACAACGTCGGCTATGGAGTCTCCTGGGTTGTAGCTTCCCAACTCAAAGGTGGTCTTTCCAACCTTTTGGAATATGATACGGATGGTTCCCTCTTCAGGGTTCTTGTCCACCACCGTTAGGGGGATTCTCTCTCCCTTTTCGTGCAGCCTCAGTATAACGAACTGCCCTGGACGGTGTTTCTTGGCCACTCTGGGAGCTTCAATCCACATTTCACAAATGAGAGGATGCCAATCCCGCTTTTTCACAATCTTGAACATAATCACCCCTCTCTAATTAGAGATTTAAAGCTGAACACTAATTATTTAATGAGAGCCTCTATGTCAAGAAAAGGCCAGCTTGACCCTCAGAGGCTTTGCTCATAAAATCAATACCCATGAAAAGGGTTTTAGTGTGTTTTCTTTTTATCTGTGTTTTAAGCCAGATTCCTGCTTGGTCTCATCGTATAGATGTTCCTGTGGATAAGCCCGAGGTGAGGTATTTTCTGGATCTATACCTTACCAGAGATAGGGAGTGGGTTGCCAGGGCGTTAAAGAGATATTCCTATTACGTTATCCTGGTTAAGAGGATACTTAGAGGTTACGGTCTTCCTGAGGAGCTTTCGGTTCTTCCCATTCTGGAAAGCGGTTATAACGGTAAAGCGGTTTCCCGCTCTGGAGCTGTTGGTTACTGGCAGTTTATGAGGTCAACGGCAAGGCTTTACGGGTTGGGAGTGAGCAGGTGGATAGACGAGAGGTCCCATATTGAAAGGGCCACGAGAGCCGCTGCAAGATACCTTAAAAAACTATACTCAATGTTTAACGACTGGGAGCTTGCCCTTGCAGCTTACAACGGGGGAGAGGGATACATTAAAAGAAGCATTGAGAGGACAGGAATAAAGGACTTTTGGTTGTTGTCCAGGCTGGGAATCTTAAACAAGCAGGTTAGGGAGTTTGTTCCCAGGTTCTATGCGCTTTTATGGATAGTCAGGCACTCAAAGGCTCTGGGACTTGGGGAAATAAGGCCTGTAAGGCTCGCAAAAGTCTATGTTTCTGGTGGAATTAGCCTGAAAAGTATTGCCCGTATAGCAGGTGTTAGTTATAGCACACTTTCTCAGCTTAACTCTTTTTTGAGAAGGGGAGTGACCCCTCCCTGGGGGGCTTACCTCTATGTGCCTGTTACTATGGTGGCAAGGGTGAGAAGCGCCCTTTCCTGGGTGCTTGCCGCAAACAGGGCTAAAAGGCTTGGAATAACCAAGTACAGGGGATACTGGTTTGCCTATGTTGTGAGGAAGGGGGATTCCCTTTGGAGTATAGCTAGGACCTTTGGGGTTTCGCCTTCCATTTTGAGGGTGCTCAACAGATTAAGGGGCAGATTCATAAGGCCCGGAGATGTGCTTCTTATACCTACGAGAATTCTGGCGGAGAGGATTGTAAGGCAGGAGAGGGGACTTATAGTTTATCGTGTGGGGAGGGGGGATACTCTGTGGAAGCTTGCAAAGGTTTTCGGAACGGATCCGAAGCTTATTGCCAGGATAAATGGTATTCCTTACGGAAGCACGCTGAGGCCTGGACAGAAGTTGAAGATTCTGCTTGTTGGAGTAGGTGGTGAGAGGGGTTAAGGTTGTGTCTGCCCTTTTTGTTGTGCTTCTTATACTTTTTGCCCTTTTTTTATACAGCAAAAGTTACTTCTCTCCCAGTTACATCCACTACAGGGTAGGCGAAAGGTTCTTTAGGGAGGGCAGGTATAGGGCTGCCTATGAGGAGTTTAAGAAGGCGTTTGAGCTTGATCCATACAACAGGGCGGCCATGCAGAGGCTTGCCGATCTGGTGAGAATGGGCGTGGTGAATGCAACGGCTACTGGAAAAAGTCAATAGACTTTTGGTGCTTCTTGCAGAGATAGGCGATGTGGTTGAAAAGCTCAAGGAGGAGAAGGAAGAGCTAAAGGCTGAGCTTGAGAGGATGAAGGGCAGGGTGGTTTCCCTTGAGGAGGAGAGGGACAGGATCAGGGAGAGATTGGAGAAGCTACTCAGGTATATAGAGGATCTTGAGAGGGTAATAGAGAAGGGACAGTACCTTGGCTGAGGAGTATGTTATAAGCATTTTCGGTGAGAGGCGCAGGGTTAAAGGGCCCGATATGACAGAGGAGGAGAGGAAGGAGCTTGAGAGGTATCTGGAGGATGTTTTTGTTGATACCTGTGGACCTGGACCTGCAAAGGTGGTTGCCTCCACGGTTTTGGAGGATAGGCATCTTTTTTCTCTACTCTTGAAAATCGCCTGGGAGTATTTTAAGTTAAAAAAAAGGTTGACTGAGATAGAAGCAG
>JALVZS010000155.1:6874-8192 GCA_027022065.1 bacterium | reverse complement strand
GCTTCATATAGATTTCCCTCCCCCTTGTTTTCTGTGGGTGTGGCTATGTATGAACCGCTTTATAGAAAAGTAAGGCCTTCTTCTATAGACGATGTGGTGGGGCAATCCCATCTATTGGGAAAAGGAAAACCCCTGAGGATTATGATAGAGAAGGGAGAATTCCCCTCCCTTGTGTTCTACGGTCCCCCCGGCGTGGGAAAGAGTCTGGTTGCGGAGATAATGGCAAAGGTTATTGATGCCAACTTTGTTAGGCTTTCTGCTGTTACTGCTGGGGTTCAGGATATAAAGCGTGTGGCTAAAGAGGCTCAGGAGCTTAGAAGGTGGGGGAGAAAAACGGTTCTTTTCCTTGATGAGATCCACAGGTTCAACAGGGCCCAGCAGGACATGCTTCTTCCGTTTTTGGAGGAGGGAACATTTGTTCTCATTGGGGCCTCCACCGAGAATCCCCTTTTTGCCTTGAACAAGGCCCTTATATCCAGGGTTATGGTTTTTGAATTTAAGCCCCTTGAGCAGTCTGAGATTGAAGAGGTGCTTAAAAGAGCGCTGGTCAAGCTGGGCAGGGAGGATTTCCTGACGAGTGATGCTTTGAGGTTCATCGCCTCAAGATCATCTGGAGATGCAAGAAAGGCCTTGGGCTTTCTGGAGCTTGTAATTGATGCCTTTGAAGAAGGACCTCTCAGTAGGAGACAGGTAGAGGAGGTGTTAAAGGGCTGCCCTTACATAGGCTACGATGAGCAGGAGCACTACAATATTGCCTCTGCGTTTATAAAGAGCCTTCGTGGATCTGATCCGGATGCGGCTCTTTACTGGCTTTCTGTTATGCTTGAGGCAGGTGAAGATCCGCTCTTCATAACCAGAAGGTTAATGATCCTCGCTGCAGAGGACATAGGGATGGCGGACCCTCTTGCGATGCTTGTGGCTTCCTCTGCACACATAGGGGTTTCCCATGTGGGTATGCCCGAAGGAGAACTCATCCTTGCCTTTGCCACAGTTTATCTTGCCACAGCTCCTAAAAGCAATTCTTGTTACGAGGCCATAAAGAGGGCCAGGGATTATGTTAAAAGGAACCCAAAAGTGGAGGTGCCTGTGCATCTTATGGATGCTCATGCTTGGCAGAAGAGAGGCTCAAGGGAAAAGTACCTCTATCCCCATGACTTTCCAGAGGGCTTCGTGAAGCAGATTTACAAGCCCAACGATGAGGTGTTTTACATTCCAAAGCCCATAGGCAGAGAAGCAAAGATTAAGGAGAGGCTGGAGAGGTTGTGGGGTGAAAGATACGCTAAGAAAAACAATGCTTAAGGCAAGATCGGCCTTGAAA
>JALVZS010000155.1:0-6864 GCA_027022065.1 bacterium | reverse complement strand
TTACTGGCCCATTAGAGGCGCGGTTAACCTTTTATCTTTAATGGATAAGCTTAATTGCAGGTTCTGCTTTCCCAAGGTTTGTGGCAGAAAACTGCTTTTTGGTACGGAAAGGCTTGAGCCTAGTGCCTTTGGAATAATGGAGCCTGCCGTTTGTGATGTGGCTTTTGAGGATATTGATGTGTTTGTGGTTCCGGCCCTTGCGTATGATACGGAAGGCTACAGATTGGGATACGGTGGGGGCTACTATGATGGACTTATAGCAAAAAGGCTTCCCCATCAGCTCTTTTTGGGGGTGGCCTTTGACTTTCAGGTGGTTGATAAACTTCCAAGAGATACCTGGGATGTGCCCGTTGATGTGCTCATTACAGAGGGGCGTGTGATTTATCCCGCTTCTTCTTGGAAAATCTAATTTCGGGAGGTTGGAGATGGGAGTGGTTATGCTTTTTCTCGGTGTGATTATAGGCGTTGCCGTTGGTGGATTTTTCATGGTGGGCCACCAACAGAGTTTGGCTAGAGGCAAGCTGGAGGAGGCAAAGAGGGAGGCCAAAAGGATCATTGATGAGGCCCGTAAAGAGGCGGAGGCTATAAAGAAGGAAAGGATCCTTGAGGCCAAGGAGGAGATACATAAAGAGCGGTTGCAGTTTGAAGAGGAGGTGAGGAGAAAGAAGGCGGAGCTTGAGAAGGCCGAAAGCCGCATAGTTATGCGTGAGGAGAACCTGGATAGAAGGGCTCAAAATCTGGATCTTCGTGAGAAGGAGCTGAGGATTTTTGAGGAACAGCTTAAAAATCGGGAGTCTGAGCTTGAGCAGGCCAAGGCAGAACTGGAGGAGGCTAAGAAGGAGCTTGAGGATCTGAAGGAGGAGGCCAGAAAGAAGCTGCAGGAGATAGCCAAGATGACGGAGGAGGAGGCGAAGGAGGCCTTGAAAAATGCCATGATAGAAGAGGCTAGAAGAGAAGCGTATGAGATCGTTAGGTCCATAGAGGAGGAGGCCAAAGAGACTGCTGAGAAAAAGGCAAAGGAAATTATAGCTCTCGCCATTCAAAGATACGCTGCAGAAGAGGTTGCAGAAACCACGGTATCTGTGGTTCACCTCCCCTCTGATGAGATGAAGGGAAGGATAATAGGGAGAGAGGGTAGAAACATAAGGGCCTTTGAGGCTGCAACAGGAGTTGATCTCATTATAGACGATACCCCTGAAACGGTGGTTCTTTCATGCCATGATTCAGTGAGGAGAGAGGTGGCAAGGCGTGCCCTTGAGGCCCTGGTGAAGGACGGAAGGATACACCCTGCAAGGATTGAAGAGGTGGTTAAGAGAAAGAGAAGAGAGGTGGAGAACTTTATCAAAGAGCTGGGCGAATCTACCGTGTTTGAGCTTGGGATACACAACCTTCATCCAGAGCTGGTTAAGCTTGTGGGCAGGCTCTACTTTAGAACGAGCTATGCCCAAAACATGCTTGAACACTCAAAAGAGGTGGCCACCTTCTGCGGAATCATGGCGGCAGAGCTTGGCCTTGATGTGGCCTTTGCAAAAAGGATCGGTTTGCTTCACGACATAGGGAAGGCTGTAGATCACGAGGTTGAGGGATCCCATGCACTTATAGGTGCAGAGCTTGCTAAAAAGTACGGAGAAAATGAAAAGGTGGTGAACGCCATAGCGTCTCATCACGGTGAGGTGGAGCCTCAAACGGTTGAGGCGGTGCTTCTTGCTGCAGCGGATGCCCTTTCTGCTGCAAGGCCTGGTGCGAGAAGGGAGATGGTGGAAGCCTATCTCAAGCGCATAGCAAAGATGGAAGAGATAGCCCAGTCCTACGAGGGAGTTGAAAGGGCCTATGCGATACAGGCTGGAAGGGAGCTACGTGTGATAGTCATTCCTGAGGAGGTGAGCGACGAGGATATATATTTCCTTGCCAAGGAGATAGCCGGCAGACTGAAGAACGAGCTCACCTATCCCGGACAGATAAAGGTGCATGTTATCCGTGAAACCAGGGCTGTGGAGTACGCCACATGAGGATACTCTTTATTGGAGATATAGTGGGAAGGGCGGGCAGGAAGGCCCTGAAGATGTGGCTTCCTGCCCTTAAAGATAAATACGCACCTCATCTTATAATAGCAAATGGAGAGAATGCGGCAGGCGGCTTTGGACTCACAAAGGAGATATATCAGGAGCTTCTAGAGCTTGGCATAGATGTTGTAACCACGGGAAACCATGTGTGGAACAAAAAAGAGTTTGTGAAAGAAATGGACTCTTTTGACAGGCTGCTTCGTCCCGCCAACTACCCTGCAGGGACTCCGGGCAGGGGGTGGCTTGCGCTGGATGTGGATGGGGTGTCCGTTGCCGTCATAAACCTTCAGGGAAGGGTGTTTATGGAGTGCATTGATTGCCCTTTTAGAGCCATGGATTCGCTGCTCAACCTCATCGGAAGTGATATAAAGGTGAAAATTGTAGACTTCCATGCAGAGGCCACAGCAGAGAAGTCCCTTCTGGCCTTTTACCTCACGGGTAGGGTTTCTGCCGTTTTGGGAACGCACACACATGTTCAAACCTGCGACGAGAGGATACTGGATGGCTATACGGGGTTCATAACCGATGTAGGCATGACGGGTCCCATAAACTCCTCAATAGGCATGGATTTTAAAGAGGCACTTTACAGGATAATCTACCATGTGCCTGTGAAGTTTAAGGTAGCCAAAGGTCCCGTGATGCTGAATGGGGTTTTTCTGGAAGTTGACGAGGAAAGCGGAAGGTGCTTGAAGCTTGAGAGGATCTTCTTGAAAGAGGAGGGGTAATGGAGACCAGGGTGCTTTCCGGGAGGGAACTTGCCCAAAAGGTACTGGAAGAGGCCAAAAGAAAGGTTGAAAAGTATGTCTCGTGCGGTAGGCGTTCCCCTGGGCTTGCTGTTATTCTAGTTGGCGACGATCCAGCTTCTCGCATATATGTGTCCAAAAAGCACGAGACCTGTGGTAAGGTGGGGATAAGATCCTTTTCCTATGAGTTTCCTGAGAATGTAGGGTTTGATGAGATTGCAGAGTGCATACATGCCCTTAATGAGAGAGACGATGTAGATGGGATATTGGTTCAGCTCCCACTACCAGAGCGCCTAAGGGACAGGACCAATGAGCTTATCAACATGATACATCCTGCAAAGGACGTTGATGGATTTCATCCCTACAATGTTGGGCTTTTGGCCATAGGGGATAATAGAGGTATTAAGCCCTGCACACCTAAGGGAGTGATGCTGCTTCTTGACCACTATGGAATAGATGTTGAGGGAAGAGATGTGGTTATGGTGGGGGCCAGCAACATCGTGGGAAAGCCCATGGCCCTTATGCTCATAAACAGAATGGCTACGGTTTCCGTTTGCCACATAAAAACGAGGTGTGTGAGCCATTTTACCAAGGATGCAGACATTGTTATTTCGGCTACAGGGGTTCCGCACCTGATCAAGAAGGACATGGTTAAGGAAGGGGCTGTGCTGATTGATGTTGGCATATCTAGGGTTAACGGTAGGGTTGTTGGAGATGTAGACTTTGATGGGGTTATGGGACACGCATCCGCCGTAACTCCTGTTCCTGGCGGTGTAGGTCCCATGACCGTTGCCATGCTCATTGAGAACACTCTGGAGTGCTATGAGAGAAGAGAGGGATTACTTAACAGTAACTGAGTTTACAGAGAGGATTAAAGAGCTTATTGAAGACACCTTTTATCCTCAGGTTTCTGTGAGAGGGGAGATCTCAAGCCTGGATAGGTCCAAAAGAGGACACTTTTACTTTGTGCTGAAGGACAAGAATGCGCAGTTAAAATGCGTTTTGTTTTTGGGAAAGTACAGGTTTTTCAAGGATGTCCTTAAAGAGGGTAAAGAGGTTATATGCACTGGAACGGTTGATCTCTACATGCCCAGGGGAGAGTATAGCCTGGTTGTGGATTATGTGGAAGAGGTGGGCTGGGGCGCCCTTTACAAGCGCTTTGAGGAGCTTAAAAGGAAGCTGGAAAGTGAAGGGCTTTTTGATGAGAAGTTCAAAAAGTCCATTCCTGTTCTTCCAAAGCTGGTGGGTATCATCACCTCTCCTGAAGGTGCGGCCATAAGGGATATAAAGAGGATAATCAGAGATAGTGGCTGCTTTATACGCATTGTGATATATCCTTCCCACGTTCAGGGGAAAGAGGCAGTTAGGGAGATAGTAGAGGGCATAAGGTTCTTTAACGAGGAGTTTCCTGTTGATGTGATAGTTCTCACAAGAGGTGGAGGCTCCGTGGAGGACCTATGGGCCTTTAATGAGGAGGAAGTGGCCAGGGCCATATTTGCGTCAGAGGTGCCTGTTATTTCTGCTGTGGGGCACGAGAGGGATTGGACCATAGCGGACTTCGTTGCGGATCACAGATGTGCTACCCCTACTCATGCTGCCAGGTTTTTGGTGGACAGGCACCAGGGACTAAGGGAAGCTCTGGACAGATGGCGCAGGTACTTAACCTCCTACATGGAGAATAGGTTGAGCCACTGCGTTAAGGATCTTGAGATTCTGAAAAGGAGACTGGAGCTGAGAGACCCCAAGAGGTGTGTGGCGGAGGCAAGTATTCGTTTGGATGAGCTTGCCGATAGGATGGATAGATACACCCGTGCGGTGATAAAGGAATCCAGGCGCTCTCTTGAAAGACTGAAGGGGGATCTTTTAAAGAACCATCCTGCTCTGAAGGTGGCAGATTTTAGAAGAGGCCTTTTAACCCTCAAGGATAGGATGCTTTATGCTTTCCATAACAGGCTTTCTGAAAAGAAGGGCATGTTAAATGCGTTTTCTTCAAAGCTTGAGGCCCTTTCTCCAAGAGCTGTTCTTTCTAGGGGATACGCCATCTGCTACTACAACGGAAAGGTGCTTAAAGATCCCAATAGGGTTGATGTGGGCGATATGGTGATGGTGGAACTGGCAGAGGGGGCATTGGAGTGCAGGGTAAAAAGGAAAAGGCCGTTGTTCAGGAGCTGTTGAGGTTTATTGAAGATAGATTTGGGATTTCTTCTGAAATTTTTGAAAGGTATGTTGTTTTTCAGAGGAGAAAAGGAGAGTTTTGGATCACATCCAAAGGCTGTTTTGGTTTTGATGATGCTTCCATGTGTTCAAGGAGAGGCTTTAGGTTTGCCCAAAGCCTCACAAAGGGCGGTTTCAGACTTTCAACACATGCTATCCAGCTTTTTGGTAAACACGCTGTAAGGAATGTGGTAGAGGTAAACGAAGAAGAGCGGGAGGCCTTTATAAGAGGAATGGATCTTAAAAACAGGTGGGGAAATCTTAAAGGGCAGGTGATAGTGAGGTACAGAAGCATTCCACTGGGATCTGCTGTTGTTGTGGGGGATGTTTTGAAGAACCAGGTGCCTGCTGCAAGGAGAGTAAAGACTTCTTTGTAGCGGTGCCTATCTTCTTGACAAGGAGGCTGCTTGAGGATAATTAGAAAAAACGGAAGGTGTAGGGACGTAGCTCAGGGGGAGAGCACTTGCTTGACGCGCAAGGGGTCGGCGGTTCAAATCCGCCCGTCCCTACCATTTTTTATTTTTGCCACTCCTGATTTTTCCATTTTCCCTCCTTGTGTATGGTCTTTGTGGTTCATATATGCTAATGCATGGGCGCAAGGTGTATTCTGGGAGGGTGTAAGATGATAAATGTTAGGCTTTCTACTGGTGAAGAGGGGCAATTTGAGCCTGGTGTTAGCGTGGGTGAGGTTATAGAAAAGCTGAATCCCAAGTTGGCGAAGAAGGCCCTTGTTGCCAAGGTGAACGGTAAGCTGGTGGATCTGTTTTATAGGATTGATTCTGATGCTGAGGTGGTTCCCATCACCTTTGATGATAGAGAGGGAAAGGAGACTTTTTGGCACAGCACGGCTCACATAATGGCCGCTGCTGTTAAGCGCCTGTTTCCCACGGTTAAGGTTACAATAGGGCCTCCCATAGAGACGGGCTTTTACTACGACTTTGACTTTGAGCGCTCTTTTACTCCGGGGGATCTGGAGAAAATTGAGCAGGAGATGGCAAAGATAGTGAAGGAGGACCATCCTTTTGAGCGCCTGGAGATGTCCAAAGAGGAGGCTAGGAGGCTCTTTAACGAGATGGGGGAGAGCTATAAGATTGAGATCCTCAACGAGATAGAAGATGATGTGGTTTCCCTTTACAAAACGGGTGAGTTTATAGATCTGTGCAGAGGTCCCCATATTCCCAGAACAGGACTAGTTAAGGCGTTTAAGCTCACCAGCGTGGCTGGAGCTTACTGGAGGGGAGATGAGCGCAACAAAATGCTCCAGCGCATATACGGGGTTTCCTTCCCTGATAAGAAGCAGTTGAAGCAGTATCTAAACTTCCTGGAAGAGGCTAAAAAAAGGGATCACAGGAAGTTAGGCAAGGAGCTAAAGCTGTTCCTTATAGAAGAGGAGGTTGGACCTGGTCTTGTTATATGGCTTCCCAGGGGTGCCACTGTCAGGCGCATAATAGAGGACTACTGGAAAGAGAAGCACGAAAAAGCAGGCTACCAGCTCATATACACGCCCCATGTGGGCAAATCTCAGCTCTGGGAAACCAGTGGCCATTTGGAGTTCTACAAAGAGCACATGTTTCCAGAGATGAAGATTGAGAATGTAAGCTATTTTGTAAAGCCTATGAACTGCCCATTCCACATACATGTTTACAAGAGTGAGCTTAGAAGCTACAGGGATCTACCCATAAGATTGGCTGAGCTGGGCACAGTTTACAGGTATGAAAAGTCAGGGGTACTTCACGGTCTTTTGAGGGTGAGGGGCTTCACCCAGGATGATGCCCACATATTCGCTAGAGAGGATCAGGTTGAGGACGAGATAAGAAACACCGTTGAATTCGCCATAGAAATGC
>JALVZS010000154.1 GCA_027022065.1 bacterium | reverse complement strand
CTCTCCTCATTCGGCATCACTGTGAATGAAACGCACCTTGTAAACAACACAGATGAAGCCCTAAAAGCGGCAGAAGAGGTAGGATACCCCGTGGTTTTAAAGGTAGCTTCAGAAAAAATAGTGCACAAAAGCGATGTGGGAGGAGTTATACTGGGAGTGGACGGACCCGAAAAGCTAAAAGAGATATTTCCCAGATTTATGGAAGAGATGAAAAAGCTTGATCCAGAGGCCAAGGCAACTGTGCAGAGGCAACTACCCAAGGGCGTAGAGCTTGTTGTTGGGACCTTTGAGGATGAAAGCTTTGGAAAGGTGCTCATGTTTGGAATTGGTGGAATATTCGTTGAGGTGCTTAAGGACGTCTCTTTCAGACTTATTCCTATAGAGGAAAAGGACGCCTGGGAGATGCTTGGAGAAATAAAGGGCAAAAAACTTCTAGAGGGCACAAGGGGACTTCCTCCTGTTAACAAAAAAGCCCTTGTGGAGCTACTGCTCAAGGTGTCTGAAGCTGCCCAAAAGTTTAATATAAAGCAACTGGACCTTAACCCCGTTTTGGGCTTTGAGGATAAAGTGATGGTGGTTGACGGAAGGATGCAGTTGGGATGAAGGAAAGGCTGGAACTATTAAAAGAGATAGGAGAAAGGTTCGCAAGAAAGAAGCAGGAGCTGGTGGAGGCCTTTGCAAGAGACATAGGGGTTTCTGTGAAGATAGGACGGGCAGAAGTGGACATGACTGCCGATTACCTGAAAACCATGGATGAAGAGATACCTTGGGTTGAGGGAAAGAAGCCCTACGGAACTGTTGGAGCTATCCTTCCTTATGATGCGTCCACCATGATGTTCGCAAGGATGGCAGGAGCTGCGCTTCTTGGCAGAAACAGGGTGGCTCTTAGCTTTTCATCCCTCGTGCCCACGGTAAGAGAAATCGTGTGCGACATGTTAAATGACATTGATATAATTGAGATAAATAGAGAGATGGACAACAGAAGCTTCAGTAACTACTGCTGCACAAGGGAAGACATCAGGCTCTTCTTCATCTCCGGCGGGAAAGAGGTAGGAAGGCTGTTTGAGGAAAGAAAGGAGTTCTTTGACAAGATCATATTTGCTGGTCCAAGCGGACTTCCTCCATGTCTGGTGCTTCCGGGATCGGATGTGGAGTATGTGGGCCACTTTGTGGCAAGAAGAGCGCTCTTAAACGGCGGTCAGTACTGCACCACCATAAAGAGGGTGTATATAGAAAAAAGCCTGTTTGATGACTTTATGCACTACCTGCTGAAAGAGGTTGACAACATAAAGGTCGGAGATCCCATGGATCCCGAGGTTGACTACGGCCCGATAAAGGCAAAAAGGACAAGGGTGCTATTTGAAAGGGCACTCAATAGGATAAAGGGAGAAGTGCTTAGAGGGGGCTTCATAGACGGGGAGTGGATACCCCCAACGGTGGTGCTTACTAAAGAACCAATTCCAGACCTTGAGCTATTCGGCCCTTACCTTGCAGTTAAGCCATTTGATTCTAGAGAAGAGGCCTTAAAAGAGGTATGCTCCACAAGGTACGGGCACATAGTATATGTCTTTGGCCATGTGGAACCTGGAGAGAAGAGGTTCCTTGAGGAAAACTACGGCATGGTGAAGTACGAAATGAAAAGTCTATTCCTACCGTTGAGAGGCCCCTACGGCGGAAAGAAAGATGCGGGATGGGTACTGGAGAAAAGAGAAGAAGGCTACATAAAGAGGGACGGAGCCATCATATACGCTGAGGAAATGGTGCAATAGCTAAATAACCTCCAAGTAGCTTTCCACCTGCTTTCTGAAAAACTCTTTTATATCCTCCCAAACCACTTCTGCTTCTTCGCAGAAATCCTGCTCAGCATCTTCAAAGTAAACGACCGCCTTTAAAAAGTGATGCTTAGAGAATACATCTCCGTATTTTTTTCTGCAAAGCTCAATAAGATACCTTAAATCCCATTTGTGCTCACTCATCAAAAAGTACAAATCGTAAAAATCCCTTTTTGTCCCCCTCTGCATTACTGCTACAGCCTTCATACAGGCAATATCTTCATCTGAGGCCAGAGAAATCTTTCCACCAGACACGGTTATTCTGCGAATTGGCAAGAGCAATGGATAAGGATACTCAAAAAAACTGAGCTTCACTCCGTTACACAGGAAAATCTCTGTGTCTTTGGTACTACAAACAGAGCTTATACCGCATCCAGCATTCTTTAGGTTGAGCTTAAGCTGCTCACAGAACCTCAGATCCATTTTCTCAGCAAAGAAATCAAAATCTTCAGAGTACCTGTGACTATACATCAAGGCTAACGCCGTGCCGCCTGCAAGG
>JALVZS010000153.1 GCA_027022065.1 bacterium | reverse complement strand
CCCTCTCTTTGGTAAATACCTTTATCCTGTCAACCACAACCTCTATCTCGTGTTTCTTGTTTCTATCAAGGGATATCTCCTCATCCAGCCTAAGTATTTCTCCATCCACCCTCACCCTAACAAATCCCTCCCTTCTCAAAGAGGCGAAAAGTTCCCTGTACTCCCCCTTTCTTCCCCTCACCACAGGAGCCAGGATCATGGCCTTTGTGCCCTCCGGAAGGGAGAGGATGGAATCCACTATCTCTTGAACGGTTTGGCCCTTTATAGGCACTTTACACTTGGGACACACAGGTTCCCCCACCCTGCCCCACAGAAGCCTGAAGTAGTCGTATATCTCGGTAACCGTTGCCACCGTGGATCTGGGATTCTTGGAAACGCTCTTCTGGTCTATGGCTATAGACGGGGTAAGCCCGTATATGGCATCCACATCGGGCTTTTCCATCACCTCCAGAAACTGACGGGCATAGCTGGAAAGAGACTCCACATACCGTCTGTATCCCTCAGCGTATATGGTGTCAAAGGCCAAAGAGCTCTTGCCGGAGCCAGAGACCCCCGTTATGACCACAAGCTTTCCCTTGGGGATCTCAACGTCTATGTTCTTGAGGTTGTGAACCCTTGCTCCCTTTACAACTATCCTATCAGCCTCCAAGCTCCTCCGACCTCCTCTTCGCAGCCTCCACAGCATCCATAACAATACCCTTAAATCCAGCCCTTTCAAGTACGTGAAGGGCCTCTACGGTAGTGCCACCAGGTGATGTAACCATGTCTATAAACACCCTGGGAATGCCGCCGTTTAGCTCAAAGAGCCTCACGCTTCCCTTGATGGTCTGAAAGGCAAGCTTCAGCGCCACATCCCTGGGAAGGCCCACCTTAACCCCCGCATCCGTTAAAGCCTCAAGAAACAGAAAAACATATGCGGGACCAGAGCCCGAAAGGGCCGTAACCGCATCCATGTATCTCTCCTGGACCTCCACCACAACCCCTAAAGTGGAGAGCATATCTCCCACTAATTTTTTCTCACTGTCAGAGAAGTCCCCACACCAGCAAACCGCCATCACTCCCTCACCTACAAGGGCAGGGGTGTTTGGCATCACCCTGACAACCCTTTGTATATCTAAAAGTTCCTTCACCCTAGCGCTTTTCACCCCGGCCATTATGGAAACCACAATCTTACCGGAAGCCACCTTTCCCTTAAGAGGACCCGCCACATCGGTAAAAACCTGAGGCTTTACAGCAATAAAAATCACATCGGAGCGCTCCACTACCTCCAGGTTCGATGAAGCCACCCTAACCCCTAGAGAATCCGCCTCTATCCTTCTTTCAGAGGCAACGTCATAGGTAATGATATCAACCCCCTTTTCAATTAAGCCCCTTGCTATGGCCTCCCCCATCTTACCAAAACCTATTATTCCCACCATCTCACACCTCCAAAAATTGGTTAAAACATCCACAAACTCTCTTGACAAGCACTTTCGCTAGCAAATATCATTTTCCTAGAAAAATAAAAACACTTTAGGAGGTCGTCATGACCAAGGCGGAACTTGTAACATTTATGGCCAAAGAGGCTGGTTTGACCAAGGCAAGCGCTGAGAAGGCCTTGGAAGCTTTCATCAAAGGTGTTACAGAGGCTTTGTCCAAAGGTGATAAAGTTACTCTGGTAGGCTTTGGAACATTCTATGTGGCGGAAAGGGCTGAGAGGAAGGGCAGAAATCCCCAAACCAAGGAAGAAATCATCATACCCGCCGCCAAGGTGCCCAAGTTTAAGCCCGGTAAGCTCCTGAAAGAGGCTGTCAAGTAGATCCGAAAGGCGGGAGTCCCCTCCCGCCTTAGCACACAAATAGAAAGGGATTGACAGGGTATCCTCTCATCTTCAGCCCTTTAAGCTCTCTTTTACTTACTTCCAGTAATTCTTCCAGCGATCTTCCCTTTAACCTCCTCAAAATCCAAAGGGCGTTGGTGTAATTCTGCACAAACCACCTTAAAAACAGCTTCAATCTTTTAATATGCCATCTTTCAGGTAGAAACCGCTTTATATACCCTGCAAGTGCCTCCAGAACACAAATGGCATCGGGAGGCTTATCTACCTCTCCCTTTTCCAGATAAGACCCTATATCCCTTAGTATCCAAGGCCTTATGAGGGCGGCCCTTCCCACCATAATCCCCCAAGCTCCCGTGGAATCTATAACTTTGGCCGCATCCTCGGGAGAAAACACATCGCCGTTGGCCACTATCTTCAGGCTTGATGCTTCCACGGCAAAGGCTATTTCCTCCCACCTGGCGGGCCTGCTGAATCCCTCCTCTGGCGTGCGGGGGTGAAGAACCACAAAGTCCACCCCCAAACTTTCAAAAACCTCAAGAAGTCTGAGAAGCCTATCTTTATTGCGGCCCTTTGGTATCCTCATCTTTACACTCAAGGGCTTATCGGTAGCCCTCCTCATAGCCTTAAGTATATCCCTGATAAGCTCCGGCTTTTCTAAAAGAGAGGCTCCCCATCCGTATCTCTGAAACTTCCCCTTGGTGCAGCCCAGATTGAAGTTGTACCCGGAGAAAAAGCCTGTAGCCTCAAGCCTTTCCACCGCAAGCTCAAAGTCCTCTGGCTTACCTCCCACAAGTTGAGCAACAAGAGGTCTGTCTCTTTCTGCAGGAACCACATAGGGATCCTTAAGGGGATTGGTAGACTTTAGGTAGTTTATGTTGATCATCTCGGTAAAGAAAAGATCACACCCGCCAAAAGAAGCCACAAGCTCCCTAAAGGCGGGATGGGTAAGATCCGCCATGGGAGCAAGCATAAGGCAAGGCTTTCCCATATCAGAATTTATGCAGCCAGTATCTTCTTCAGCCTATTTACATGCTCCTCCAGCTCTCTTTTTCTAGATGTAATCTGAGCCATGTACTTGTCCACCTCTTCCTTGCTCTTCTCCCTCATGGAGATCGCCCTTTCCACAGCCTCTTCCACAAACTTCAAGGTTTCTTTTATCTTCTCCTGCATCCCCCAGCGAAGCTCTATGGCGCTTTTGTTTATCCTGTCCACAAAATCTGACCTAACTCTACCACAGTTCATATCCACCTTCTCTGGAAGCTTTTTACTCAGCTCAGACTTTATCTTCCTGTGAACTATAGCAGAGGGCAGGAATGTATAAGAAACCACCTTCCCTATGCTCTCTGCCACATCAAGCAGCCTAGGAGGATCCTCAAGCTTGTACCACAGCTCAGACTCCTGGGTTATCTCCTCCTCCACCTTGAACCTCTCAAGCTTCACCTCAAAGATATCTGCAGCAAGCTTCAAAAGTTCATCTATTATGGAGTTTATCTTATCCGAAAACCTCCTGGCTATACGGGCATATTCTTTGTTCACCTTCTCATTCTCCTCCTCAACGAATCTATCCAGTTCCTCCACGAGAAGCTTCTTCATAGCATCATCCAGTATCCTTGAAAGCTCCAGAGCGCTTCTGTGTTTGTTCTTTTCAAAAACCTCCATGAGCCTTTCAAATATCTGAGGAACCTTCTGCTTACGGAACCTCTCCACATCCATGTTTACAAGCTTAATGAGCGACTCAATCTCTCCCCTAAAGAGGAATTCGCTGTCTCTGGCCTCCTGATGAACGCTTTCCTTTAACTGCCTGAACCTCTCTATCTTCTTCTCAAGCTCCTCCACGGGAGTCGTTGCCATCTTCAGCTCAAGATCCGCCTGGAAGAGATGTGTGGAAAGCACAGAAAGCACCTTGTTGGCAGAGGAGCGTAACACCACAAGGCTCCTCTCCTTGAGGATAAAGTCCTCCAGATCCCTCTCAAGCTCTAGAATCCCGCTTTTTTCAACCAACTGAGAATCTCCCGTAACTCTCCCCTCAAGGGCCATCTTGGCGGATATGGGGTATATCTTGTGCTCCTGCCCCGTTAGGTTCTTCAGGTTGTCCCTCACGAAGGAAAGCACATCCTCCAGATCCTCAGGGCTTATATAGTCCGCCTTGTTCAGAATGAAGAAAAGTCTTGCCACATGAGGAGCAACATTTTTGAGAAACTCCGTCTCCTCCTTTGAAAGGGGAGGATCAACGGTCAGAAGAAACAGGGCAGCATCCACCCTGGGCAGGAAATCGTAGGTAACCTCCGTGTTGTTCTCGTAAACAGAGCCCACACCAGGGGTGTCTACAAGGATTATCCCCTTTTTAAGTATCTCGGCAGGATGAAACACCCTCACATACTTTACCTGCTTCACATTCTTGGGATTCTCCTTTTCCGTCACGTAAAGCTTTATCTCATCAGGGGATATCTCCTTCTTTTCACCGTTTAGGAAATACACCTCCACCTTCTTATCCACTCCGTATTCCACAACGGTAACTATTGAAGTTAAAGGAAGAACGGCAGAGGGAAGAAGCTTCTCTCCTAGCAAGGCGTTCACAAATGTGGTTTTTCCCCTTTTAAACTGGCCCAAAACCACAAGGTTAAACTTATTTTCCTTAAGCTTTTTATCCACATCCTGCAGAAGCTCCCTCTCCTGCTCTGTTGCATAGGAAAAGGCAACCCTGAGACCTTCCTCCACCATACGGGTCGCCTGGCTAACCTCCATGGCATACCTCCGTTAAAAGTTTATTGTTTTTTATGTAAGTTACAGAAAAAACCGCAAAATATGTATGTTTTATGGTTGCTATGCCCAGATCACTCCTAGCAAAACCACCGCTTTTTCTCCTACAAGAAACCACAAAGTCGTAGCAAGCCTGCGGGTACAAGGGCCTTACATCTAGAAGTCTACAGAACTTAAGCCCCACATATATCTGCTCAAGGAACCTTAAACCAAGGTCCGGAGCCTCAACGAAGCCCTCTTGGGGACGCTGGCAGGGAAGGAGAAAGTCCCTAAACATCTCAAGATCCAATCCCAATACACTTCTTGAGCACGCAAGGTAGTAAGCCTCCGTAAGATAGCGAGGGATACCCATCTTTCCGATGATTTCCAAAAGCTCATCTGAAGGTGTTTCATCGCTTAGCTTGAAAAGTATAAGCAACCTTTTTGCATGAAGTAGAAACTTGGCGGTTTCCACAAAGGAGCTGGCAGAAAGCAGAGCCTTCTCCAGGGCTTTTAAAGTGCCCGCAGAGGGCCTGTAGTTTTCCCCCAGCATCTCCAGGGAAAAGCTTTTGTAATAGAGGATGTCTATACTCTCATCTTTAAGGCTCTTAAGAAAGGACACAGTCTTTGAATCTTTACCAGGATCAATGCCCAAAAGTTTAAGGGTTTTTAACGCGTAGTATGTGTCCTCTGCATTGGGCTCGTCCAATCTGTAGAAACAATAACCTCCCGAAGGGCATCTCCTCTCCAGGATATAATTTAGGGTGGCTAAAAGCTCCATATCCCACCTCCTGCAACGGGATAGGAGCCATCAGCCACCCTAAAAGGGCGGCGTTTACGGCGGGCCCCATCGCCGTTATGTTTTGCAAGCTGTTAGCAAAAATCAGTAGGTTTTTCAACACCTACCACTTAACCTGTATCTTCAAAGGAGGAGGCAAATGAGGAAGATCCTTGAGCCTCACAAGTTTGTAAACCCTAAACGGACCTAAAGGAGTCACACGCTTAAGCCCCGTAACCCCTATTATGCTTACATCACCTACCAGGGCACCCTCTTCAAAGGCCTTGGCCACGAGGCTTCCCGCATCGTAGCCAAGGGCTGCGAACCTGCCGGGAAGATGCCCAAACTGCTTGAGATACTTTATAACGAACTCCCTAACGTGTATGAGAGGAACCCAGGGATAAAACCACTCGTAAAAGACCACCGTTCTCATAAAGGACCTGTAGGCAAACATTAGGGAATCATATATACGCCACGTGGCCGCTATAACGGGAAAGGGCTTAAAGATCCTGAAAAATGGTATAATAAGTATGGCTTCCCTGTACCTGCCCAGAAATATAACAGTGTCTATATGGATTCCAGACTCTTTGATCTTTATAAGAGCACCAAGTATGTCGCTGTAGTTGCTCTTTCCCTCCACATAGGGATACTCAAAAACTACGCTCCTTCCCTCAAGTTTGCCTTTAATCTTCGGAATCCAGTAGGACATCCTTTCAGGATACACAATGGCCACATTAGAGCCCTCAACTAGAGAGAGTAGCTGGGCCACCTCCTCTTCCGTGGAGGGAAGCAGGCTTTCAACCTCCAAGGCGTTCTGCTGGTAGAATACGGTGACCTTGGTGCAGTTGAAGCTCCTCGTGTAAGGGATTGATGCCTCATCAAGGGCAAGCTCCACACCATTTGCCTCCTCAAACTCCCTAGGGCCTGCCCCCACAGGGATGCAAAGTTGAACTGCAAAGGAAGGGAGGACAAAAAGGCTAATACTTAACAATATAGCCGTAAATCTTCTCATCCCTTACAAGCTTTCTCTTCACCTTCTTGGCCTCATCCTCGGAGGAGAAGGGACCCACCAACACCTTATAAAGCTGCCCCACCTTAATGATCTCCACCTTGTAGCCTTTTTCCACAAGGCTCTTTTTCAAGGACAATGCCAGCTTCTGCTTGGAAAAGGCCGCTGCCTGAACGAAGAACCTCACATAGCTGGGATGAGATGTAGAAGCAGGCTGCTTAATGGGCTTTATGGGTATCTCCAGAGGGATTTCCCTGCTGGAAGATGCGTTAACCGAGGGCTCCTCTTTCGGTGTCTTTTCCGTAACAATGGGAGGAGCCTCCTCCTGCCCCTCACCTATAACCACCTTCTCCTCAGAGGGAGCCTCATAGGTTGAGGAAACCTCAAAGCTCTGTGGAGGAACAGACTCCTTTCCCAGGGAGTATCCCAAAATAAACACCATAATGTACGTAACCAGTATCCCCGCCACCACTGCAAATAACTCCTTTTTCTTTAAAGAAAAGGTATAAACCTTTGGCTCCTTTGCCATTACATCACCTCCGGAGCGGAAACTCCCAACAACCTAAGGCCCTCCGCCACCACTATCCTAACCGCCTCACACAGAGCAAAACGGGCGTTTCTCAAAGTCTCATCCTCCACAAGCACCCTGTATTTATTGTAGTAGCCGTGAAAGAGGGCAGAAAGCTCCTGCAAATAGTATGTGATCCTATGGGGCTCAAGGGTTCTTGCACACCCCTCCACAACATCAGGGAACTGGGCAAGTTTTCTCATTATCTCCCTTTCCTCTTCCTGGGTGAGAAGCTCCAGGGATGGATCCTCCAGTGAAAGGGAAAGACCCTTTTCTTCAGCGTTTCTTCTTATGCTACATATCCTCGCGTGGGCATACTGCACATAAAATACAGGATTCTCCTCCGTCTGCCTTTTTGCAAGCTCCACATCAAAATCCAGGTGGGCATCGTTTTTTCTGGTGAGAAAGATGAACCTCGCCGCATCGGTGCCCACCTCGTTGATAAGCCACCTCAGGGTTATGATCTCCCCTGCCCTTTTGGACATGGATATGGGCTTTCCGTCTCTAAGAAGGGCAACCATCTGAACCAGAAGCACCTCCAGCTTGCCGGGATCAAAACCCAAGGCTTGCAGGGCAGCCTTAACCCTAGGTATGTATCCGTGATGGTCAGCCCCCCACACATTAACGCAGAGATCGTATCCCCTTTCCATCTTGTTTTTATGATACGCTATATCGGCGGCAAAGTAAGTGGGTTCACCACTTGCCCTCACTACTACCCTGTCCTTCTCATCACCAAAAGCCGTGGATTTAAACCAAAGGGCTCCATCTTTCTCGTAAATATAGCCCTTATCTCTAAGCAGGCTCACCACCCTTTCTA
>JALVZS010000152.1 GCA_027022065.1 bacterium | reverse complement strand
AACTTAACTCCCTCCTCGGGGAAAACCTCGGATGTATCACAGACCAAAGCCTTAAGGCCCCTCATTCCGCCGTAGGCATGTCCAATGGTACAGTCCATTGTTTTCCTGTTACCGTATTTCTTTCTAATTTCAGCTACCTCTGCCCTCCACTTAGGAATAAGCTCCGCCAACCTCTCCTTTAACTTCATAACACACCCCCTCTAAAAGTTGTTTAGCAATATCTGCTCTTGTGATAGTTAAGACAAGGTTAAAAGTCAAGAGGAATAACAAAATAAAAAGGGACAGGGCTAAACACCCTGTCCCTTTCTCAATCAAGAAATGTTGTTTTAGAATAAAATTTACTCCTTTATCTCTATCTCTTTGAAGGACTTGCTACCGAACTGTTTAGCAACATTGAGCATTCCGCCAAGGAGTATAACTTTTCTTTCCCTATCGGTGAGGTCCACCCTAAGAGGAATCCTTATCTCGGTCTCTTCGTATCTTACTTCACCCTCGGGAGTCTCCTGCACCTTGGCATAAACGATCATCTCAAAGGTATCCTTGCCCTCAATAAGGCCCTTTCTTATGTTGGGTATCTTTACCCTGTCGCCTTGCTGTATCTTGTCGTAGTCCTCAGGATTAACAAAGTACATGGGCACAATACCAAAGTTGATAAGATTTGCCCTGTGGATACGCTCAATGGAGCATGCAATCACGGCCTTTACACCGAGATACATGGGACAAAGGGCTGCATGCTCCCTTGAGGATCCCTGTCCGTAGGACTCTCTTCCCACGATGATGTTGTGGATGCCCTTCTCCTTGTTTGCAAGTGCCCTCTTGGAGAACGTGGGATCCACGCTTTCAAACACAAACTCGGCATACTTGGGCACGTTGGACCTGTACTTAAGCCTCTGACCAGCGGGCATGATATGATCCGTTGTGATCTTGTCCCCAACCTTTATGGTAACCTCACCTTCAATATCCTGAGGCAGAGGCTCGTTGGGAGGAGGAGGAACGATGTTGGGACCCCTGTAGATCTCAATCTTCTCAGGCTCCTCTGCAGGAGGAACAACCATGGAATCATCAATGAGAAACTTCTCAGGCATCTTAACATCGGGATACTGAATGCCGTATTTGGTCTCAAGCTCTCTGGGATCAAGGAAGGCTCCCTCAATGGCACAGGCAGCAGCAGTCTCTGGGCTTACCAGATACACACCAGCGGTGAGGGTTCCTGACCTTCCGTAGAAGTTTCTGTTGTTGGTCCTAACAGACACGGCGTTGTTCTGGGGAGCCTGGCCCATACCTATGCAGAAGCCACAGGCAAGCTCCTGCAGCCTTATACCAAATTCATACATGGCATCAAGAAGCCCCTCCTGATCTATCATTCTAAGAACCTGCTTGGAGCCAGGAGCAACCACCACATCAAGATGGGGCGGGCAGTGCCTACCAGAGGCCTTGAGGATCTTGGCAAAGGTGGCAAGATCCCTGTAGGAAGAGTTTGTACAGCTTCCCACGCACACCTGATTAACAAGCTTTCCTGTGAGCTCCTTTACAGGCACCACATTGTCAGGGCTGTGGGGACACGCAACGAGAGGCTCAAGCTCAGAAAGATTTATCTCTATAACCTTTTCATACTCGGCATCAGGATCCGCTTCCAGCGGAATCCAATCCTCCTCCCTTCCCTGGGCCCTCAGGAACTCCCTAGTCACCTCATCGGACGGGAATATGGAGAAGGTTACACCAAGCTCAGCACCCATGTTGGTAATGGTGGCCCTTTCAGGCACCGTAAGGGTCTTCACTCCAGGGCCAAAGTACTCAACAGCCCATCCCACATTGCCCTTGGTGGTGAGTATCTCAAGCATTTTAAGAATAACATCCTTTGCAGAAACCCAGGGCCTGAGCTTTCCTGTAAGCTTCACTCCTATAACCTTAGGGCAAACCATGTAGAATGGACGCCCCGCCATTGCAGCAGACACATCCAAACCACCAGCGCCTATGGCTATCATACCTATACCGCCACCGGTGGGGGTATGTGAGTCGGAACCCAAAAGGGTCTTTCCGGGCTTTCCAAAGCGCTCAAGGTGAACTTGGTGGCATATGCCGTTTCCGGGCTTGGAGTAGTAACAGCCGTACTTCGCCGCAAAGGTTCTAAGATACTCGTGATCATCCTTGTCCTCAAAGCCCATCTGTATGGTTTTATGATCAATATAGATAACAGAGCGCTCGGTCTGGACCCTGGGAACTCCCATCATCTCAAACTCAAGGGCGGCCATGGTTCCTGTGGCGTCCTGATAAAGGGTCTGGTCAATCTTAATGGCAATTTCTTTACCAGGAACAAGCTCCCCCTCTACCAAATGC
>JALVZS010000151.1 GCA_027022065.1 bacterium | reverse complement strand
GGACAAGCAAACGCAGTGGGAATACGAAAAAATAGAGGATACTGAAGGTAAGACCTCTGATTTTGAGCTTTCCATTGAATATCTTGGGGATGTGGAGCTGGAGTTTGAGGTTATATTGGGAAGGTCCAAGTGCACGGTGAGGGAGCTTTTGAGTCTCTCTCCAGGTGCTATTATTGAGCTTGACAGATCCACGGGAGAGGCCCTTGATCTTTACATGAACGGTAAGAAATTTGCCCGATGCGAAGTTCTTGTTATGGACGAAAAGTTTGGGGTGAGGATAACCGAGATTGTTCCCGTTAAGGAGTGAGTTCTGGTTCATCAAGCTACTTGCCCAGGCGAAGGGAAGGGCGGTGCCGAGGGTGGAAGTGCCGTCCCTTTGGGCTTACTCCATAAAGGTTGTCCTTGCCCTTGCGGTTGTCCTTTTAATAATCTTTATCTTTGCCTATGTGTTCAGAAAGATACGGATGGGAAGCGTTCCCTTTGTGAGGAAAAAGCACATAGAGGTGGTGGAGTTTGCCACGGTTATGGGTAAGTGGGGATTTGCCATAATCAAAGCGGGAAGGCGCTTGTTTCTTGTTGGGATAACGGAGGGAAGTGTTCAGCTTATATCCGAGCTTGATCCAAAAGACCTTGAAGAGGAGAGCTTTGCCAAGGTTCTTGAGGAGAATATGTAGCTTCATAGCGGTTTTTATTCTTATAGAGCTTCCCCTTTGGGCCGCTGAGGTTCCCATTCCCAAGCTAACTATAGGAGTTGGTGCGTCCAAGTCTCCTAGGGACGTTGCTGTTACTCTGGAGATTATACTTCTGATAACCATTATTTCCCTTGCCCCGTCCATCTTGGTGATGGTTACCTCCTTCACTCGGATAATTGTGGTTTTATCCCTTTTGCGTTCTGCCCTTGGAACCCAGCAGATGCCCCCAAACCAAGTGCTTATAGGACTTGCTCTGTTTTTAACGGTATTTGTTATGAGCCCTACATGGAATAAGGTTTACTACAATGCCGTTTCTCCCTACCTTGAAGGTAAAATAACCTTCAAAGAAGCCTACGATAGAGCCCTAAAGCCTGTGAGAGACTTTATGTTCAACCAGGTGAGGGAAAGGAACTTGGCTTTGTTCTGCAATCTTGCAAAGATAAGGCCGAGAAACAGGGCCGATGTGCCAACGCATGTGCTTATTCCTGCATTTATTACCAGTGAGCTTCAAACGGCCTTTGAGATAGGCTTTATGATATTCATCCCCTTTTTGATTATTGATATGGTGGTTTCAAGTATTCTACTTGCCATGGGTATGATCATGCTACCCCCCGTTATGATATCTCTTCCCTTTAAGCTCATTCTCTTTGTGCTTGTGGATGGCTGGGACCTTGTGATAGCATCATTGGTGAGGAGCTTTAGGATATGAGCCAAGCAACGGTTATTGAGATATCCATTGCTGCCATGAAGGTGGCTCTTATGCTGGCTGCTCCAGTCCTTATAGCCACCATGGTTGTGGGTGTGCTTATAAGCATACTGCAGGCTGCAACCCAGATACAGGAGATGACCATTACATTTGTTCCCAAGATGATAGTGGCTGCAATTGTCCTTGTGGTTCTCGGTCCGTGGATGATTAGGATGCTGGTGAACTTCACCCTGCAGCTTTACGGTAACATACCCAGCTTTATCCGATGACGGTTGACCTTGCCATTTTTTACAAGTTTCTGCTGTTGTTTTTGAGGGCTTCTTTTCTGGTCTTTTTTGTTCCCGTTATCGGAAGCAGAAATGTTCCTGCCATGGCGAAGGCGGGACTGGCCCTTTTTCTGGCCTATATGGGTATGTCCTATCCTGTTAGTGTAGCCTTTCCCAAAGGACCCACAGAACTTGTGCTTGTTGTTCTAAGAGAGCTTCTCTTTGGGGTGGTAGTAGGTATGACTGCTAGATTTGTCTTTGACGGGATACAACTGGGGGGGCAGTACATAGGCTACATGATGGGTATGGCTGTGGTGAATATAATGAATCCTCAGGAGGAGACCGCTGTTCCTCTTATATCGTATTTTGAGAACATAGTTGCTGTCTTGGTCTTTCTAGCCATAAGGGGGCACCTGTGGTTCATGTCTGCATACTTTGATTCCTTAAAGGTCTTTCCATTGGGGGTGCTTTCTCTTGGTGTCAAGTGGAGCGTTTTTGTGGTTAGACTTTTAAAAACAATTTTCGTTATTGCCATAAAGGTGAATGCTCCCATTTTTGCGGTTCTTTTCCTCATCCAGATAGCCATGGCCATTGTAGCAAGGGTCATTCCTCAGATGAACATCTTTATGGTAGGATTTCCCATACAGATCTTCATAGGACTGATACTGCTTATGTTTTCCCTCAAGGGCATGACCTTTTTATTCGGGCGAGAGTTTTTGTTTATGAAGAGGAATCTTTATGAGGTTATAAAGCTGATGGGTGGTTAAGGCATGGGTGCAGAAGATAGAACTGAAGAGCCAACGCCACGGCGAAGGGAAGAGGCGAGAAGAAGGGGGGAGGTTGCAAAGACCAGAGAGCTTTCCTCAACTTTGCTGCTTTTATTTTCCCTTCTGTTTTTTTACTTTACCTACCGCAGTGTATACAGAACCTTCGGAGATCTCTTTGTTTACTTCCTAGGTAATGCATACTCTTCAGAGGTACGCCAGCAGACCCTAATGGTTGTGCTTTATGTCCTTGCTAAACTACTTTTGCCGCTGTTCATTTTGCTTGTTGCGGTTTCCATCTTCAGCTATGTGATACAGTTCGGCTTTCTATTCACAACGGAGGTCTTTACTCCCAAGTTTGACTTCTTAAACCCTATAAATGGCCTAAAAAACCTTTTCTCAAAAAAGGCCTTTGTAGAGCTTGCCAAGGCGGCTGTTAAATTTGTCTTTGTGTTTGCCGTGGTTTATCCTATTATAAAGAAGGAAATCCTTATTGCTCCTCAGCTCTTTTCATACGAGCCAGGGCCCTTTTTTGCTCATATATTTAAGACTGCTGCCGTTTTAGTTTTTAAGGTGGGGATGCTCTTTCTATTTCTTTCTATCTTGGATTACGGGTTTCAGAAGTGGGAGTACGAGCAGAGTCTGAAAATGACCAAGGAGGAGGTTAAGGAGGAGCTTAAGCAGCAGGAGGGAGATCCCCAGGTCAAGGCAAGGATAAGGCGCATCCAGAGGGAGCTTGCCAGAAGGAGGATGATGCAGGAGGTGCCCAAGGCGGATGTGGTGATCACCAATCCTGTTGAGATTGCGGTTGCCTTAAAGTATGATGCAGAAAGGATGGATGCCCCCATAGTGGTGGCAAAGGGGGCAGGTGAGCTTGCTAAAAGGATAAGGGAGATTGCCAAAAAGCACGGGGTTCCAATAGTTGAGAACAGGGCGCTTGCCCGTATGCTTTACAAGATGGTGGAGGTGGGGGAGGAGATACCGGAGGCCCTTTATAAAGCGGTTGCAGAGGTTTTAGCCTACGTTTACAGGCAAAAGGGTAAGGCTGCCTGATGAGGGAGATAGCCCTAAATAGAAGGGATCTCATAAGTGAATTTGGTGTTGCTTTTGGCGTAATCCTCATCCTCACCGTTATGGTGCTTCCTATACCCGCCTGGCTCATGGATGTGCTCATAGCGACGAACATAAGCATGTCCGTTCTGGTTCTGCTCTCCACGGTTTACATGAAGAGGCCCCTTGAGTTCTCATCCTTTCCCTCACTGCTTCTTGTGCTTACCCTGTTCCGTCTTTCCCTTAATGTGGCCAGCACAAGGAGGATACTGCTTTTCGGAAACAAGGGAACGGCGGCGGCAGGACACATCATAGAGGCCTTTGGCCAGTTTGTGGTTGGCGGAAACTATGTGGTTGGTTTTGTGATATTTCTCATTCTGGTGGTTATAAACTTTGTGGTTATAACCAAGGGTTCCCAGAGGATTGCAGAGGTTGCGGCCCGCTTTACCTTGGACGCCATGCCTGGAAAGCAGATGGCCATAGATGCCGACCTAAACGCAGGGCTCATTGACGAAGCGGAGGCGAGAAGGCGCAGGGAGGAGATCCAGAGGGAGGCGGACTTTTACGGCGCCATGGACGGAGCGTCTAAGTTTGTCAGAGGCGATGCGGTGGCGGGCCTTATAATAACTTTCATAAACATCGTTGGCGGTCTCATAATAGGTGTGGTTCAGCACGGTATGCCCGTGTCACAGGCTGCAAAGACCTACACCATACTGACCATAGGAGATGGTCTGGTGAGCCAGATTCCGGCTCTCATCATCTCCACCGCTGCGGGTATTCTGGTTTCAAGGGCTGCCTCTGAGTCCCACTTAGGTATGGACATACTGAAGCAGCTCACCTCCTATCCTAGGGCGTTGTTTTTCGCATCTGGCATCCTCTTTTTTGCCGGCTTGGTTCCAGGCTTTCCCTTCATCCCCTTTGTGGCGCTTGCCGCAGTTTTGGCAACACTGGGCTACATGGGAAGCAGACGCGAGATTGTAAAAGAGGAGAAGGAAGAGGAGGCTGAAGAAACGCCTGAAGCAGACATAGAGAGGATAAAGACCTCTCTGCAGATAGATCCCATAGAGCTGGAGCTGGGATACAACCTCATACCCCTTGTGGAGAAGGGGGACCTGATAAACAGGATACGCTCCATGAGGAGGCAGATCGCTCAGGAGATGGGATTTATTGTGCCACCTGTTAGGGTGAGGGATAATCTGGCCCTTGAGCCTAATAAATACAAGATACTCATCTACGGGATGGAGGTGGCGGAGGGAGAGGTTTATGTGGATATGTATCTCGTGATCCCCTCTGGTCCTGAGGAGCCTAAGGTTGAGGGTATAAAGACCACGGAGCCTGCCTTTGGGATTCCTGCCGTTTGGGTGAACGAGGAGAATAAGGAGAAGGCGGTTGTGGAAGGGCATACCGTTGTTGATGCCGCAACCGTTATCATTACGCATCTTTCTGAGGTTATAAAGAGGCATGCCCATGAGCTTCTGGGAAGGGACGAGCTAAATGATCTTCTGGATGCCCTTTCAAAAAGCTATCCCAAGCTTGTGGAGGATCTCGTTCCCGATGTGGTTTCTCCTGCCCTGCTTCAGAAAGTGCTGCAGAATCTGCTTAAAGAGGGTGTATCCATAAGGAACCTAAAGAAGATACTTGAGACCGTTGCAGAATACGCTGGAAAGATAGAAGATGCCGAGCTCATTACCGAGTATGTTAGGCAAGCCCTTGGCAGGCAAATAGTGAATCAGTTTCTCGCGGGAGCAGAGGTTCTTCCTGTTGTTACCATAGACCCTGCCCTTGAGAAGGAGCTTATAGAGAACGTGAGAAGGACAGATAAGGGCTCTTTCCTCGTGCTTCCTCAGGATAAGATCCAGGAGCTTGCGGGAAAGATCAGTGCCGCTTTGGATGCCCCTCTTAAAGAGGGGATACAGCCCGTAATAGTAACATCCTACGAGCTGAGACCTGCTTTTAGGAAGTTCATAGAGAGGGTCCTTCCCAGAATCCCTGTTCTTTCAAATCTTGAGATACCTCCCGATGTAAAGGTGAAGGTGGTTGGGGTGATTAAGTGAAGATAAGGAAGTTTAAGGGAAACAGCATAAGGGAGGTCATGCTGAAGATAAAGGAGACTTTGGGGGAGGATGCAATAATACTTTCCACCAAGAGGCTTGACAGCGGAGTGGAGGTGCTTGCTGCAACAGATATATCAATAGATGAGGAGCCTAGGAAGAAGATAGATCTCATTGAAGCCGTTAAGGAGGCTCCACCTGAACCCGAGGAAGAAAAGGGGCAGATAGACAGGCTTCTTGTTGAGATAGAGGAGCTTAAAAAGATCATCTACAGGCAGGTTGAAAGGCAAAAGGAGCTTGATGAGCTTAAGAAGGAGATAGCGGCGGTTAAGAGCCTTATTCAGGGGGTTTCTATCCCCTTTGCAGGCTTGGATGAGGAGCTTCTTCCTGTTTACAATCGCCTTAAGGAGATGGAGCTTGATGACAAAGTCATAGGATTTGTTATGAGTAAAGTTGCTGAGGAGGAGCTTCTTCCTCCTAGAGCTGTTTGCGAGGAGGTCCTTTCAAAGATCATAAAGACAGCATCTTTCGCTCCTAAGGAGGGGGTTCCCGTTATCTTTTCTGGTCCACCTGGGGTGGGGAAAACCACAACTTTGGCAAAGCTGGCGTCTATCTTAAAGCTCTTTGAGGGCAAGAGGGTAAGCGTTGTGAGTATAGACACCTACAGGATAGGGGCGGTGGATCAGCTTAAAACATACGCGGATATACTGGGACTGGACTTCTACACGGCGGACACGCCGGAGGAGTTTGAGAAGGTGGTGGAGGTGCTGAAGGACAATATTATTCTGGTTGATACCGCGGGGAGGTCCCACAAGGATACGGTAAGGCTTGAGGAGATGATGGCCTTTGTGGGGAGGGTTGAAGACTATGTGCTTCTGATACTGCTGCCCTATAATTTGAGGTTTAAAGAGGCTGTGAAGGTTGTTGAGGGTTTCTCAACAAAAAAGCCTGATGGATTTATCCTGACAAAGCTGGATGAGGCAGAGGTTTATGGGCTTCCCGTAAATCTTTCATGGTATATGGATGTGCCAATACTTTTTGTAACCACGGGCCAGAGGGTTCCTGAGGATATAGAGGAAGCAGATGCCAGGCGCATGGCATCTTACATCCTGGAGGAGTCTCAGTGACGCAGGCGGCTCTTCTTAAGAGGATAGCTCAAGTAAAGCATCCCGTTGCCACAGTGGCTGTAACCAGCGGTAAGGGCGGTGTGGGAAAAACCACCATAGCAATAGCTATATCCAAGTTCCTGTCGGATAGGGGCTTTAAGGTTTGCCTTATAGATGGGGATCTGGGGCTTGCCAATGTGGATATTATGTTAGGGCTTTCTGCCGATAAGAACCTGTATCACATAGCCAAGGGAGAGGCTCCTCTTGAGGATGTTTTGGTGAAGGTAAAGGAAGGTTTCTGGGTGCTTCCCGGAGGATCTGGCATAAGGGAGCTTTTATCTATGGATCATGAAATGAGAAAAAGGATTGCCCTTGAGCTTTTGAAGCTTGACGGCATGGTGGACTACGTTGTTGCAGATACAGCAGCAGGTATATCGGATGAGGTGCTTATGTTCTGCGTTTCCTGCCAGGATGTTTTGGTCGTGGTAACTCCTGAACCCACATCTTTAACGGATGCTTATGCTCTTATAAAGAGCCTTTACAAGGAGTATGCCCTCAAGGAGTTCTTTGTGGTGGCAAATATGGTTGAGGGTGAGGAGGGCACCTCTGTTTTCAGATATCTTGAAGCTGTTGTGGGCAGATTCATCCCAGAGGTTAAGATAAAAAACCTGGGTTCCATAAAGAGAAGTTCAGCGGTTACATCCCTTATAAGGGAGCAGAGTGTTGAGGGGGTGGATAAGCTGAAAGGTGTATTTTCCCCTTTGATAGACAGGATAGCTGACGGGAATATATTTACTAGAGGTAGCATGGGGCTTTCCCGTCTCGTCATGGGATTTCTGAGGTTTAGAGGTGCAACAGCTGGATCTGGATAGGGTTGCTGAAGAGATCCTCAAAGATCCAGATACCAGAAATAGCTCATTAAAGATAGGCGTTATTTCCGGAATCTTGGCCTTTTGCATCTCTTTTGTGGTGTTTTACTACACGGAGAGCGATCCATGGGTAGTTATGGGAAAGGTTGTGCTGACCGCTCTTTTTGGCTTCTTCGTGGGCTTTTTTGGTATGCTGTTTGCTATTACTAAGCCCTGGGAGACGGGCAATGGTTCAGGAGAAGGAGAGGGAGAGGCTCATAGAGGAGATGATGCCGCTGGTGGCGAAGGTGGCCATGAGGATAAAGCAGAGGCTTCCAGCTAGTGTTGAGTTGGAAGACCTCATGGGTTACGGCTACTTAGGGCTTGTGGATGCTGTAAATAAATATGATCCTGCTAAAAAGGAGAGCTTCTCAAAGTTTGCCGAGATAAAGATAAGGGGAGCTATATTGGATTATCTTCGCTCTCTGGATCTTCTCCCCAGAAACAAAAGAAAAAAGGTGAAGGAGCTTGAGAGTGCATGGAACGAGCTTGCCCTTGAGCTTGGAAGGGAACCCAGTCTGGAAGAGCTAATGGAGAAGATGGATGTTAAGGACGAAAGCGAGATAATGGATGTGATGATGCACTCTATAAACTCCACTGTTAAGAGCCTATCGGATCCTGTTATAGAAGGGGTTGACGAGTATACCTTGCTTTCTGTGCTTGAAGACGACAGGGATCCTCCCTACTTTCTTGAGCAGAACGAATTTTTTCAAGAGCTGGTTAGGGCCATAGAAATGCTTCCGGAAAGAGAAAAGTTGGTGCTTTCTCTATATTACACCGAGGGTTTTACATTTAAGGAGATAGGTAGTATACTGAACATAAGCGAAGCCAGGGTTTGCCAGATACACTGGCGGGCCATAAGGAGAATAAGAAAAATTTTGAGAGAGAGGGGATATGAGGTTGGGCAAAATTAGGGTGTTAGTGGTTGATGATTCGCCGTTTTTTAGAAGGGCTATTGCCCGCATTCTCCAGAAGGATCCAGAGATTGAGGTTGTGGGCTTCGCCAAAGACGGGGAGGAGGCGGTTGAGAAGGTTTTGGAGCTTTCTCCCGATGTGGTGACCCTTGATGTGGAGATGCCAAGAAAGGATGGACTTGAAGCCCTTAAGGAGATTATGGAGAAAAAGCCCACGCCTGTTATTATGGTAAGTGCCCTTACGAAGGACGGGGCAGAGGTTACTTTAAAGGCTTTGGAGCTTGGTGCCATAGACTTTATTCCCAAGGGTGTGGAGAAGGGGCTTCTTCACTTCTACAACCTGGAGGAAGAGCTTATAAGCAAGGTGAAAAACGCCAAGGGAAAAGTGGGCTCTGTAAAAAGGGCGATGGAGTTCTGGAGGAAGCCCACTCCTTCTGTCACATCAAGGCCTGCTTTGAGGGAGCATAAGGAGATAAAGAGGGTTCACGCTGAAATCGTGGCTGTGGGCTCTTCCACAGGTGGTCCTCCTGCCCTTCAGAAGCTCTTTTCTTCTTTAGATAAGCGGTTCAACCTTCCTGTGGTGGTGGCTCAACACATGCCACCTTTGTTTACAGGGCTTCTGGCGGAGAGGCTTAACTCCATGAGCCATCTCACAGTGAAGGAAGCGGAAAACGGAGAGCCTGTCAGGGACGGGTATGCCTATATAGCACCAGGCGGCAAGCAGATGATGGTGGTAAGGGAAGGGGGTAGGAGGGTTATAAAGGTTGTGGATTCCCCGCCTAAGATTATCTACAAGCCTAGCGTAGATATACTTTACGAGTCTGTGGCAGCCTGCTGTGGTGGTGCAACGGTGGGAGTAATACTTACAGGTATGGGTTCCGATGGCTGTAAGGGGGCGAAAAAGATAAAAGGAGCAGGCGGGGTTATGGTTGCCGAGGATGAACAGTCCTGTGTAGTGTACGGCATGCCTAGATGTGTTGTTGAGAAGGGGCTTGCAGACTATGTAGCTTCAATAGATAATATACCTGTAATAGTGTCAAAGCTGGTTTTGGGGTAAGCCATGGCGGAAATACTCACCCAGGAAGAGGTTGACGCACTTCTTGCAGCCCTTCAGCAGGGTGAGGAGCTGGACTTTGATACGCTTCCTGAAAAATTTACGCCGCAGAAGACTGCAGTTCCCTACAACTTCAAAAGGCCCGATAGGATATCCAAGGATCAGATTAGGTTTCTACAGTTTCTGCACGATAGATTTGCGAGGAACTTCTCATCTGTTCTTTCCACTTACCTTAGAAGCATAGTTGAGGTGGAGCTTACCTCCATTGAGCAGATAACCTATTCAGAGTTCCTCATGGCGCTTCCTGATCCCACCTTCTTTTGTGTTTTGGGGGTTTATCCGCTTGAGGCTAAATTTGCCCTGGAGATTAATCCCGCCCTTGTGTTCCCCATCATAGATAGGCTTCTGGGTGGTCCAGGGGAACCTGTGGAGGAGGTAAGGCCCCTAACGGATCTTGAGATGGACCTCATGGATGGTGTGGTCAACAGAGCTTTAGATGAGCTGGAGAAGGTGTGGGAGGATGTTATAGAGGATGTGGAGTTTGTGGTTGAGGTGAAGGAGTCAAGCCCCCACCTTATCCAGATAGTTGCCCCCAACGAAGTGGTGGTTCTTATAACCTTTGAGATAAGAATCGGCGAAGTTAAGGGTATGATGAACCTCTGCATCCCCGCCATAGCCCTTGAGCCCATAAGCTCCAATTTGGGTATTGAAATGTTCACGGGCACCAGAGAGGTGTCCGAGGAGGACAGGCGCAGGGTTAGAGAGCATGTGGAGGAAACTGTTGTAGAGGTTGAGGGGATTTTGGGCACTGTGGTGCTCACTGTGGGAGATATACTGGAGCTGGAGGAGGGGGATGTTATAAGGCTTGATACCTTTGTTGACAGTCTTCTTCCCGTTCTTGTGGGTGGTGTTCCCAAGTTTCTGGCAAGGGTGGGGGCAAAGAGGGGCAGGAAAGCCGTAAAAATAGAAAAACTTAGAGAGTAAAGCCATGATACCCAAAGTGCTTAAAGAGGCCCTTCCTGCACTGGAAGAGGTTATAACGGGCTTGATGATGGTTAAGGGAGAGGTGCAGGCGGAAGGGGACGAGCTTAAAGACATTGTGGACGTTCCCATTGAAGAGGGATTTCTCGTTGAGGTGAGTGTTGAGGGGAAGGAAGGCAAGGGGGCCCTCTTCTTTGATAAGAAAGATGTGGCGGCCCTTGCTGGGAAGATACTGGGAATGGAATCTGAGGAGCTCACAGATGAGCTGAAAGATGCATTTTCAGAGTTTATGAACCAGTTTTGGGGCCGCTTGAGAATGGAGTTTACCCAGTATCAGGAAGACTTTAACTTCACCCAGCCTGAGTCCTCAGAGTGTTCCAGAGAAGATCTACTACTCAAGGGGTATTCTAAATTCTTCCCCGTTAAGATAAAGGTTGAAGATTCTGAAGTGACTGCCTACTTCCTGCTGGATGATGCACTGGAGGCCGTCTTTAACGAGATGGATACTACCGAGGTCAAAGAGGAAAAGGCGGAGGTTATTCCCCAGCCTGAAGCTCAACCCCAAAAGGATATGGTTAAGATCAGCTCTGAAAAGTTGGATCTCATATTGGACATAGAGCTTCCCGTTGCTGTAAGTTTGGGGAAGGCCAGAATGAAGATTAAGGATGTGCTTAAGCTGGGGCCGGGTTCTCTCATAGAGCTGGACAGATCCGCAGATGACTATGTGGATCTTGTGGTTAATGGCAAGGTGATAGCCAGAGGCGAGGTTGTTGTGGTTGAGTCAAACTTTGCCTTCCGCATAAGGGAGATAGTCAGCAAGGCGGAAAGATTAAAGGGACTAAGCAGGTAATTTTCCCTCCTTTTTGCTTTCCTCCTTGAAGTTTTTACTCCCATGTGCTAGGGGTTTAGTAAAATCAAAACCCTTTAGGGGAGAGGTGTGAGGAGAAAAAGGGAAGCGTCTGAAGTACTTAAAGAACTGAATATAGGGGGCAAGATCAGGGAGCTGAGACTTAAGAAGGGTTATACCCTAAAGGATCTATCAAAGATAACGGGGTTTTCCACCGCTCTTCTTTCTCAGATTGAGAACAACGTGGTTTCCCCTCCCATATCAACCCTTTGGAAGATTGCAGAGGCTTTGGAGGTAAAGATAGGCTACTTTTTTCAAGAGACGCCTGAGGAGGGGGTGGACTATACCCTTGTTAGAAAAGGGCAGGGAAAACCCGTGTCCAGAAGGGAAACATATCCCAATGTTACCTTTTACTCACTGGCCTTTGGAAAGTTCAACAGGAAGATGGATCCCTTTTTGGTGGTGCTTGATAAGGATGAGAAGGGAATGGTTCCCATTTCCCATGAGGGGGAGGAGTTTCTTTACATACTGGAAGGTAATCTCAAACTGGTTCTGGGCAATACGGAGCTTGAGCTGGAGTCTGGAGATTCTGTCTATTACGATTCCAGGGTGCCCCATTATATTGAGGGCAAAAGGGGCACCAAGTTTTTGGCAGTTGTTTTGAAGGTTGAGTAATTAAAAACTGGAGGTGAGGTTATGAGAGAGGTTTACATCCTTTCGGCGGTTAGAACCGCCATTGGTAATTTCTTAGGAGGTTTGAGCACCATCCCTGCTCCCAAACTCGGCGCCGTAGTCATAAAGGAGGCTGTTAAGCGTGCTGGCATTAAGCCCGAGGATGTGGATGAGGTTATAATGGGCCAGGTGGTTCAGGCTGGTGTGGGTCAGGCTCCTGCAAGGCAGGCCATGAGGTATGCTGGACTGCCCGACAATGTGAATGCGTTCACTGTCAACAAGGTGTGCGGCTCAGGTTTAAAGGCGGTTATGCTGGGTGCCACAGCCATCAAGGCCAACGAGGCCGATGTTATAGTGGCAGGTGGAATGGAGAACATGAGCCTGTGTCCTTATGCCCTTTTCAAGGCAAGAACAGGTTACAGGCTGTTCAACGGAGAGCTTGTGGATCTCATGGTTCATGACGGTCTCTGGGATCCCTACCACAACTTCCACATGGGAATGACGGGAGAGCTCATAGCTGAAAAGTACAATGTGTCCCGTGAGGACATGGACAAGTTTGCCCTTGAATCCAATAACAGGGCCCTTACAGCTATAAAGAACGGTTGGTTCAAGGAGGAGATCGTTCCTGTTGAAATTCCTCAGAAGAAGGGAGATCCTATAATATTTGACACCGACGAGGGTCCAAGGGAGACCACCCTTGAGAAGCTCGCCAAGCTTCCCCCTGTTTTCAAAAAGGACGGTAAGGTCACAGCAGGAAACGCTTCCAAGATAAGCGATGGAGCTGCTGCTGTGGTTATAGCGTCAAAGGAAAAGGTGGAGGCAGCGGGACTCAAACCTATAGCAAAGATAATAGCTTACACCTCTGCACATGTTGCTCCTGAGTGGGTGATGGAGGCGCCTATTCCTTGTGTTAAAAAGCTTCTTGATATGACGGGCTTCACCGTTGATGATATAGACCTGTTTGAGCACAACGAGGCCTTTGCCGCCGCTTCTGTGGCGGTGATGAGGGCACTCAACATACCCCATGAGAAGTTCAATGTGCACGGAGGAGCGGTTGCACTGGGTCATCCCATTGGTGCAAGTGGAGCAAGGGTACTCACAACTTTGATCTACGCCCTCAAGCAGAGAGGGCTTAAGAGGGGACTTTGCACCCTCTGCCTTGGCGGAGGCGGTGCGGTGGCAATGATAGTTGAACTTGTTTAAAGGGAGGGTAGCCATGAAGCTAGAGGACATCAAAAAGATAGGCGTTTGCGGCGCAGGTACCATGGGCCATGGGATTGCCCAGGTCTGTGCCCAGGCGGGATATGAGGTTATAGTGAGGGAGATTAATGAGGAGGCCCTCAATCGTGGTATATCCATGATAGAGAAGAACCTGAACAGGGCCGTTTCTAAAGGAAAGATTACCGAGGATGACAAAAAGGCAATAATGGGCCGTATCAAGGGAACCACAAACCTTGAAGACTTTGCCGATGTGGACTTCTTCATTGAGGCAGTGGTGGAACTTGAGGATGTTAAGAAGGAGGTGTTTGAGGCGGTTGACAAGATAGTGAGGCCAGAGGTGATCCTGGCCACCAACACATCATCCATATCCATAACCAAGATAGCCTCCTGGACCAGCAGGCCGGAGAAGGTGATTGGCATGCACTTTATGAATCCTGTTCCCGTTATGAAGCTCATAGAGGTCATAAAGGGCCTTCAGACCACGGATGAAACGGCAGATCTCGTGGTTAAGCTTTCCGAGAAGCTGGGCAAAGTTCCTGTGGTTATCAATGACTCCCCGGGTTTTGTGTCCAATAGAGTCCTTATGCCCATGATAAATGAGGCCATATTTGCCCTCTATGAGGGAGTAGGTTCACCTGAGGACATTGATACTATTATGAAACTCGGGATGAACCACCCCATGGGGCCTTTAGCCCTGGCGGATCTCATTGGGCTGGACACCTGCCTGTATATCCTCAATGTCATGTACGAGGCTTTTGGTGATCCCAAATACAGACCTTGTCCGTTGCTTGTGAAGATGGTGGATGCTGGCTACCTTGGAAGGAAGACGGGCAGGGGCTTCTATGACTACACGGAGAAGAAGTGAGTTGGAGTACACAGAGGGGGAAGGCTTTATAGTCTTCCCCCTTTATCAAAAGGATATTTCCTGGGTGTTGGATGAGCTGTTTCCTTTTTTGTTTGATGAGCTTTCTTGTAGCCAAAAGGTTTTAATCTTTAGGCTATTTGGTAATAATAGCTGGTATTTGCAGCATCCCGATATGGCCCTGCTTAAAAAGGCTCATAAATACGCCTGTGAGTTTGAAGATATTCCATTTATAACTGTGGCACAGGTTGATGGAATTTGTCTGAACAGCTGTCTTGAGTTTCTCTTTCTCTGTGATTTGGTTTACGCCACGAAATCATCCGTTTTTGGTGTTGATGAAAAATTCATTCCTCTATTTGGCGGTATTCAAAGGGCTGTTAGGGACTTGGGGCTGTCTAGGGCAAAAAAGCTGTTTTTTATGGGAGATGTTGGAGCAGAGGAGCTACAGGGATTTATAGCCCGTATATTTGAAGACAGAGAAGAAATGGAGAAGTTTGTTAGTGGAGAGGTTCTTCCTAAGGTATTAAAGCTTTCCCAGACTGCGCAGGTGATGACGAAGAGGATAATAAACGCATCTGTGGATCTCTCTTTGGAGGCCGGTCTATCCTTGGAAAGGGAGATGTTTAGCTTTGCCTTTGGTACAGAGGACAAAAGAGAAGGCATAAGAGCCTTTTTTGAAAAGAGGGAACCAAAATTTTTAAGGAGGGAGTGCCATGAACTTTGAGCTTACTGAAGAGCAAAAAATGTTGAGGGATATGGTTAGAAGGTTTTCAGAGGAGCAGGTAAAGCCCAGGGCCAAGGAGATAGATGAGAAGTGTGAGATTCCCCAGGAGATCATCAAGCAGCTTGCAGAACTTGGTCTTATGGGCATTCATGTGCCTGAGGAATACGGTGGCTCTGGTTTGAACTATGTGGCCTATTCCATGGTTGTGGAGGAGCTTTCTCGTGCCTGTGCCTCAACGGGGGTGCTTGTTTCCGCACATACATCCCTTGTTGTTGATCCCATACTGAAGTACGGGACCGAGGAGCAGAAAAAGAAATTCCTGGTTCCCCTGGCCAAGGGGGAAAAGATAGGTGCCCATGCCATGACAGAGCCGGGGGCTGGGACGGATGTTACCAGCATATCCACCACGGCGAAAAGGGATGGTGATTACTACATCCTCAACGGCACAAAGCACTTTATCACCAATGCCAGGGAGGCTGACATATTCCTCGTGTTTGCCATGACCGATAAGGAGAAGAAGCACAAGGGTATGAGCGCATTCATCGTGGAGAAGGGCATCCCTGGCTTTGAGATAACCAAATATGAGCACAAGCTGGGTATAAGGGGCTCATCCACAGGAGAGCTTGTGTTTGAGGACTGCAAGATCCCTGCTGAAAATCGCCTGGGTGAAGAGGGTCAGGGCTTCTACATTGCTATGTACTGCTACGATGGCGGAAGAATAGGTATTGCTGCGCAGGCTGTGGGCATTGCGCAGGCTGCCTTTGAGGAGGCCGTGGAGTTTGCAAAGACAAGGGTCCAGTTTGGACAGCCCATAGCCAACTTCCAGGCCATACAGTTCAAACTGGCAGATATGGCCACACTTATTGAGGCCGCAAGGCTGCTCTACCTAAAGGCGGCATGGTTAAAAGATCAGGGTATTCCCAGTTTCTACAAACTTTCTGCCATGGCCAAGCTTTTCGCTTCAGATGTGGCCATGAAAGTCACAAGGGAAGCGATACAGGTGCACGGTGGATACGGATACACCACGGATTACGATGTGGAGCGCCACTACAGAGATGCCAAGATTACAGAGATATACGAGGGAACTGCAGAGGCCCAGCGCCTTACTATAGCGAGGGCGTTGCTTAAGGAGATGTGATTTTAGGTTGACAACGGCTTTTGGTGTATGTATAACCCTTAGGGTTAATGAATGAATACTCATTCACTAAGGAGGTGAGGTTATGAAGGCGATATGCTTCGTGAAGAGTGTTCCTGACACCGAGACCCGTGTGAAGCTTGCGGGTGATAGGCTGGACAAAAGCGAGATAAAGTACATCCTCAACCCCTATGATGAGTTTGCGGTTGAGGAGGCAGTAAGGAAAAAAGAGGCAGGGATAGTTGATGAGATAGTGGTTGTAAGCATGGGGCCTGCAAGGGCACAAGAAGCCATAAGGTCTGCTCTGGCCATGGGAGCCGACAGAGGCGTTCACATTGAGGATGATTCCTTGGATGGTTCGGATGCCTATGCCACTGCCAAGGTTTTGGTAGAGGCTCTTAAGAAAGAGGGGGGACTAGATACCTTCCAGCTTTTGATGTTCGGGCAGAGGGCCATTGACGGTGATACCTGGACCGTTCCCAGCATGGTTGCGGAAATGTTGGGGATTCCATCTGTGTGCAACATAGTGAAGCTTGACATTGATGGTAATAAGGCGGTTGCCGTCAGAATGGTTGAAGGCGGTGAGGAGGTGTTTGAAGTAGAGCTTCCTGCTGTTTTTGCGGGAAGAAAGGGTCTCAACGAACCCAGATACCCCTCACTTCCTAACATCATGAAGGCTAAGAGGAAACCCATAAACAAGTACACCCTTGCCGATCTCGGTATTGATGCCGGCACCGTAGGCAAGGCAGGCTCCTTCACAGAGGTTCTCAAGTACGAGCTGCCTCCTGCAAGGCAGGCGGGAAGAAAGGTTGAGGGTGAGCCTGAAGAGGTGGTGGAGGAGCTCATCAAGTTCCTCAAAGAAGAAGCCAAGGTGCTTTAAGGAGGTGAAGCCATGGTATTTGTCATAGCAGAGCAGAGAGACAGAGAGCTTAGAAAGCCTGCAAAAGAGGCCCTGAGCCTTGGAAGGAAGATGGCCGATGAGCTTGGATGCTCCATGGAGGCCGTAATAATAGGTGAGGGGATTGGTTCCCTTGCCGATGAGATAGCCTCTTATGGTGCGGACAAGGTCTATGTGGTGGACAATCCTTTCCTCAAGTACTACCACCCCATGGCCTATGCCAGAGTGATTGGAGATCTCGTTAAGGAGAAACAGCCCAAGGTGGTGCTCATGGGAGGAACCCAGACGGGAAGAGACCTTCTTCCCAGGGTTGCTGCAAGGGTGGGTGCAGGAATAGCCCCTGACTGCACAGGTTACAGGATTGATGGAGACAACATTGTTGCCATAAGGCCTGCCATCTCTGGTAAGGTCATAGTTGAAATAGGCTTCAAGTCTCCTATTAAGATGATCTCCATAAGGCCCAATGCCTTCCCCATTGCAGAGCCCGATACCAGCAAAAAGGCGGAGGTGGAGAACATACCTTTTGAGCCTACAGATGCCGAGAAGAAGATGGTTATGAAGGAGTTTAACATAAAGTCCACTGGCAGGCCTGAGCTTACCGAGGCGGAGATCATCGTTTCTGGTGGTCGTGGAATGAAAGGGCCTGAGAACTTTGCCATGCTTGAGGAGCTTGCGGATCTCCTTGGTGCCGCTGTGGGTGCTTCTCGTGCTGCCGTTGATGCTGGTTGGAGGCCCCAGTCCGATCAGGTTGGGCAGACTGGTAAAACTGTTTCACCCAAGCTCTACATCGCTGTGGGTATATCTGGTGCTATCCAGCACCTTGCTGGGATGTCCTCCTCCAAGTACATCGTTGCCATTAACAAGGATCCCGATGCTCCCATATTCAATGTGGCCGACTTTGGTATTGTTGGGGATCTGTTCAAGGTGGTGCCTGTTCTTATTGAGAGGATAAAGAAGGAGAAAGGACAGGCCTAAAGGTAAATGCTCATGATAAAAATTACAACAACCGGGGTCTTTTGACCCCGGTTTTATTTTACACGGGAGGTGGTGTGATGGAGAGCCTTGTGATACTTAGGGTGATCCTGGCGATACTGGCGGTTGGCTCCGCTTATGTGTTTGTGAGAAGGGCGAAGGAGCTCATCTCTTATCTTCAAATCTGTGAAAAGGATCCTATGGACAGGACCTCCAATAGGGATTTCAGGATAAAGGAGACCTTAAAGTACATCTTCGCCCAGATATGTAGCAGAAAGCGTCCCTATACCGCTGTGGGTATAATGCACACGGTTATCTTTTGGGGCTTTATGCTTCTGTTCCCCACTGCGGTTGAGGCGGTTTTGAGGATAATATTTCCCCACTTTTCCTTTGCCTTTTTAGGAAGCTTCCTTTATGGTCTTTTGACCCTTCTACAGGACTTCTTTGCAGCAGGCGTTTTTATTGCCATTATAGCGGCTCTCATAAGGCGCTATGTGGTTAAGCCGGAGAGGGTAGAAAACCACTGGGATGCCCCTGTTATACTGGGACTTATAATGGGCGTTGTGATAACCTTCTTCGGTATGAACATGGGAGAGCTTAGACTTGGACACGAGGCTTTAAGGCCCATATCAAGCTTGCTTCTCGGAATCTTTGGCCCGTCAACCGAGACAGGGGCTCACGCGCTTTACGCAACATGCTGGTTCCTCCACACCGCCATACTTTTGGTATTCTTGCCCCTTCTTCTTTACTCAAAGCACCTGCACATCATAGCGAGCTGGCCCAACATTTATCTACAGAACCTTGAGGGATTTAAGCAGTTCAGGATGGACTTTGAGAATACGGAGTTCTTTGGTGTAAATAGGGTAGATCAGTTTTCCTGGAAGGATCTGCTTGATACCTATGCCTGTACATACTGCAACAGGTGCACGGATCTGTGTCCTGCAAACAAAACAGGAAAACCTCTCAAGCCTGGAAAGATGATACAGGACCTGAGGGAAATTCTACTTGAGGATGCTCCTAAAATCATGGCCGCTATGAAGGATGGGCAGAAGCCCTCACCAGAAGAGGAGATAGAGGGGGTTGAGCCTCTTGTTGGTAGGCTTTTGGACAAGGATGCCATATGGGCATGCACTACCTGTGGAGCCTGTCTGCATATATGCCCCACGAGGAATGAGCATCCTCAGAAGATTATACAGCTCAGGCGTTACCTTGCCCTTATGGAGGGAGATATCCCCGAGGAGATGGGGCTTGCCTTCAGGAACATGGAGAACAACTTCAACCCCTGGGGCGTTGGATTTGCTGCAAGGGCTGATTGGGCAGAAGGATTGGATATTCCACTTATGTCAGAAAAGGGTGAGGCTGAATATCTGCTCTGGGTTGGATGTGCTGGAGCTTATGATGATCGCTACAAGAAGGTCATGAAGGCCCTGGTGGAGATCCTAAAGGCTGCCGGTGTTGACTTCGCCATACTGGGAACCGAAGAGAAATGCTGCGGTGATTCTGCAAGAAGGTTAGGGAATGAGTACCTGTTTGAGATGCTGGCGATGGAGAATGTGGAGCTTCTTAAGTCCTACAATGTGAAGAAGGTTATCGTTGCCTGTCCCCACGGATACCATGTTCTTAAGCACGAGTATCCTCAGTACGGCTGGGAAGGCGAGGTATGGCACCACACCGAGTTTATCCTGAGGCTCATAAACGAGGGCAGGATAAAGCTCAAGAAGGGCCTAGCCCTTAAAACGGTTTACCACGATAGCTGTTACCTTGGCAGGCACAACGGCATATTTGATGAGCCCAGAAAGGTTCTTGCCAATGTGGTGCCTGCTGAAAAACTCTTGGAGATGCCAAGGAACAGGGAGATTTCTTTCTGCTGTGGTGCAGGTGGCGGTAGGATGTGGCTTGAGGAGACTATTGGAAAGCGCATAAATGTTGAAAGGACAGAAGAAGCCATAAACACAGGTGCGGAGCTTATAGTTACCGCATGCCCCTTCTGCCTCACCATGTTTGACGATGGACTCAAGAACAAGGGCAAGGAAGAGGAGATCCAGCTCAAGGACATCGCTGAGATTGTAAGGGAAGCCATGGAGTAGTATTTTTGAAAAACTGGGTGGGGGCTTGGTCCCCCACCTATTATTTGATATTCTCAACTCTATGAGGGAGTTTACCGAGCATCTCTATAGGTTTATTGATACCTCAGACAGGCTCATCTGCTTTGTAGTGAATGATCTTTTTAAGCCGCTTCTTTATGCAAATCCAGGATGCGAGAAGTGTTTGGGATACACGAGAGAGGAGCTTACTAATAAGATTGTTACTTACTCTTTGGTTTTTCAAAGCGACAGAGAGATGGTGCTTTCCCGCTTCAAAATGAGGATCAGAGGGGAGGAGCCTACAGAAACCTATCCTTTCAGAGTAGTTACCAGGGACGGGCGTATAAGATGGCTTAATATCACATTTTCCCTTATAAGGTGGCAGGGAAAGAATGCTATATGTGGGATAGGCCTGGACATTACCGATAGTGTGGCCAGGGAGAAGCTACTTGAGGCCATAATTGATGTGGTTCCCTACGGTATAGGGGTTATGGACAGGGATATGAGGGTCAGGATGATAAACAGCACCATGGCCAGATGGGGTGGAAAATCTCCTGAGGAAGTGCTGGGTGTGCCCTGCCACAAGGTATTTCACAACTCAGATGTTCCCTGTGCAGGCTGCGTGGTTAAAGAGGCTATAGATAAATCCAAGCCCATTGCCCAGGTTGAAAGGGTATATGTGGGAAGAAAAAGGGTAAAGTACTATAGAGAGGGAGCCATTCCCATAAAGGACGACTTCGGCTATGTGATGGGAGCGGTAAAGTACATGGAGGATATAACCAAGGAGGTGGCAAGACAGAGGGAGAGGCTGAGAGAGGAGAGCGTAAGAACCCTAATAGATATAGCCGGAAGCTTTGCCCACGACTTCAATAATCTTCTGGCGGTTCTCATGGGGCACCTATCGCTCGTTAAGATATATCTTAAGGGTCCACTTAAAGAGAATGCCGAGGCTATGGAAAAGATATGCCTTGAGGCAAGAGAGCTGACCCACCAGATGCTCTATCTTTCATCGGCCTTCTGGAACCAGACGAGGCCCGTTGAGCTTAAGGATCTTGTCTTTTCCATAATCAGCAGGTTTGAGAAAAGGGCTGAGGGAATAGAGTGTGAAGTTCAAGATGATCTTTGGACAGCCCTGGCGGATGTTGAGGATATAAGGGAGGTCTTTGAGAGGTCCTTGGCTCGAGTGCTTGCCGCATCTGGATCTTCTCTGGGAGTAAGGATTTACAATAGTGTGGATGAAGGTGGTAGAAAATATATCAGGATAGAACTGAGGTCAAAACCTCTCTTGCTTCAAGAGCTATCTATTTCCAGTAAAGGCGTTGTTAGGGCGAAGGTATTGGAGGATAGAGTAGTTATTGAAATTCCAGCCTTTGCCGGCTGGAAGGGCAAGAGGATGCTCGTTGTAAGCAAAAGTCCAACGCTTTTAAGTATAATGAGGGTTATCTTGGAGATGGGAGAGTGTGAGGTTATTACATGTGAGAGTTTGGGAAATATACCCCCGGAGCGTTTTGATTGTTTGATAGTTGAAATGGAACTGCTTGAAGATGCGGATGAGGAATTACTTAAAAACCTAAAGGAGCTTGCGGAAAGGTTTGTGGTGCTGGCAAAGGGAACCACCAAGGGGGTTAACATACAGGCCTTTTCCTTTGCAGATGCGGTTTTGAAGAAGCCTTTTAGACTGGAGGAACTAGAGGAGGTTCTGGAATCGTGAAAAGAGAAAGGATATTTGTCCATCTCCCTTTCAAGATGCTTGATGAAAAGTTCCCAATAATGCTTGAGAAGAAGATACAGCCGGAGTTCTACATACCTGCTGATGTGGTGGACAGCGCTCCCTTTGATAAGCTGAGAAGTGTTAAAGAAGCCCTTGAAGATGCAGGGCTTTCCTGCACCATACATGCTCCCTTTTATGAGATGAACCTTGGGGCTGTGGATCCCCTTGTGCTTGACGCAGTTAAAAAGAGGTACGAGAGCTTCTTCCCCTTTGTGGAGCTCCTATCACCCGTAGCTGTTGTAATACACACGGGATACGACCGCTGGAGGTATAACGGGAATGTGGATGTATGGATGAAAGTGGCGAAGCAGACCCTTGCCTGGATTGATGAAAACATACCAAGCCATGTGAAAATATGCGTGGAGAATGTGTTTGATGAGGATCCTGCTGTTTTGTGTGAGCTGCTTGAAGAGACAAGCGAAAGGGTGGGAGTGTGTTTTGATGTGGGGCACTTTCACCTGTTCTCCAGGGTATCTCTTGAGGAGTGGCTTTTGAGGATAGGGGACAGAATTAAGGAGCTTCACATACACGACAACGACGCTAGGGAGGACAGGCACTGGAAGATACTTTCTGGTTCCGCTCCCATTCTTTCTGTTATAAATTGGGCAAAGGAAAGGGATATTATCTTTACCCTTGAGGTGCACGACGAAAAGGGAGCCCTGGAAAGCTACAACTTGCTACTTGGCCTTTAAAAAGCGCCTAACAGCCTTTAGGTGTTCTTTTAAGTTCTTTGAAAAGTAGTGTCTGCCGTTTCCTTCTGATACAAAGTAAAGATATCCTGTTTTTGCCGGAAATACCGCTGCCCTTATGGCGTCAAGTCCTGGATTGCAGATAGGGGTTGGGGGAAGTCCTGTTCTTAGGTATGTGTTGTAAGGGGAGTCTATCTTTAAGTCCCTGTGGTTTATCAGAGGGTCCGTTAGGCGATTAAGCTTCTTTCTCTCTGCGTATATAACCGTTGGATCTATCTGCAGAGGCATTCCCCTTTTTAGCCTGTTGTATATCACGCTTGCAACGAGGGGCATTTCCTCAGGTACATAAGTTTCTTTTTGCACCATGGAGGCCACTATGAGGGTTTTGTAAGGTGGAAGGATGTGGCTTTTAAGAAGAAGTGGCACTGCCTTTCTCTTAAAGTTTTCCACCATGGCTTTAACTACAACTTCTGGCCTTGTTCCCTTTGAGAAAAAATATGTGTCTGGGAAGAGATACCCCTCCATGCTTGAGCCAAAGAGCCCAAAGTCCTTAGGGCTTAAGGCCTTAAGGGCATCCAGAAAGTTTTTTTCGCTTGTTACATTTAAGGATTGCAGTCTGTGGGCTATTTCATAGGAATCCATTCCTTCGTAAACGACCACCTTTACTAAAGGTACGTATTTGACCAGCCTCTCAATAATGTCCGCCACGCTTTCTGTTTCTTTGGTAACTATGCGCGCGGGCCTTAACCTCTTGTCCCAGCCTGCGAGCTTCATGTAGAGGAGCACGAGCCTTGGATGTTTGGTTATTCCCTTTTTCACAAGCTCTCTAACGAGCTGCCTCGCAGTTTCTCCCTTTTCAACAACGATTTCCGCTGATACCCCTGTGGGCCTGTATAGGCTGGATGTTATGTGCACTAAAACGATGGTAAGGACTAGAAATAGAAAGAAAAGGAGAGCTTGAACAACCTTAAGTTCTCTTTCTCCAAATAACATCTATGGGCACCTTTTCAAACCCTAGGTGTTCCCTTAAAGACTTTTCAAAGTAGCGCTTATAGTGTTCTGGAATTTCCTCAGGGTAATTTGAAAATACCACAAATGTGGGCGGCTTAACCTCAACCTGGGTGCCGTAGTATATCTTGATGTATCTTCCCTTGTAGGCAGGGGGATTATGGTGAGCGACTATACTCTCTATGGCCTTGTTAACCCTTGATGTCTGCACCCTTATCCTCATTACTCTGTCTATGTCCAAGGCTTCCCTGATTATCTGGGGCAGTCCCCTTCCGGTTACTGCGGATGTGGGGATAAATGGGCAGTTGGGAAGAAAGTAGAGTTCATCTTTTGACTCTCTTACAAGCCTTCCCACCCCTTCTTTAACGAGGTCTATCTTATTCAGCGCTACAATTATGCCTTTCTTTTCCTTCATTATCAGGCCCGCTATCTTCTTGTCCTGATCCGTTACGCCTTCTGTTGCATCCACCACAAGCACGGCAACATCACACCTTCTGATGCTTTCCACGGTTCTCGTTATGCTGTAGGCCTCAAGCTTTGAGCTTACCCTGTTTTTTCTCCTCAATCCCGCCGTGTCAATGAGGACCACCGTTCCGTCGGGGGTCTCAAGCTTTATGTCCACTGCGTCTTTGGTAGTTCCCGGTATCTCGCTTACCAC
>JALVZS010000150.1 GCA_027022065.1 bacterium | reverse complement strand
ATGATGCGCTGGCTGTTTCTTTTCTATGACAATGCAGTTGGGCTCTTTGAACCTCTTCCTTACCGCTTCTGAAAGCTCATAGCTTCCCCAAGCTTCATCCTCGTGGCAGAGCCTCTCAAACACCCAAAAGTTTTCCACCTGAACTTCCCACCTAAGGAGTTCCTTAGCTATAATATTTGGAGAGTTTGTCCTGTCCGTGAACACGAAGAGGAATCTTTTTGCATCCCTTAACGCCTTAAAGATCCCCTCAAGACCCCTTCCATGAGCACTGTAAAAGCAGGCATCATCCCAAGACTCTCCTAGGCGGGAAAAGGCCAACTGCATGTAGCTGACAGAGGGTAGAAACACCGCCTGAGGAAAGCGCTCCTTTATCCTCTTTCCCATTCCAAAGAAGAGAGGATCTCCCGAAAGAAAAACAGCGACATCCCCCACCTCAAGCAGCCTTTCTATTTGGGAAAGGGCATTATCTAGGGGCAGGGAAAGCTTCTCCTTAACGCCGCTGAAGTTTGTGTGTAAAAGAAGCTCTTCCGAAAAGGAGGCAATGGCTTTTACACCAGGAGGAATGGTTAAGTTCCTTCCAAGAAATCCAGAGACATAGAGCCTTCCTTTTGGCACCGCTTCTCCAAAAATAAAAATGGTGCCCCCGGGACGACTCGAACGTCCGACCTCGAGATTAGGAATCTCGCGCTCTATCCTGCTGAGCTACGGGGGCAACCGCAAAAATTTATAGACCCAGTCTTTTGCCTTGTCAAGCTGAGTTAGTAGTATTAAACATAAGACTATGCAGGTGGATAACCAGGAACTTGAAGCTTTAGTAGAAAGGATAATTGAGAACAAGATAAACTCCCTCATAGCCCAGGCAATAGAGGATTATGTCCGCCGGAACGAGGAAAGGGCCAAGGAATTTTCTCTGCTGGAACGCATAGTCCGCGTAGAAGAGGAGCTAAAGGCATTAAGAGAAGTGCAAATCTCCATCCTCCGCGAAATGAACGCTAGATTTGAAGCAGCAGAAAAGCGCTTTGAAGCAATGGAAAAAGCCAATCAACAGCGATTTGAGGCAACAGAAAAGCGACTTGAAGCTATGGAAAGGGCTAATCAACAAAGATTTGAGCTTCTAGAAAAGCGCCTCTCGTTTATTCAGTGGTTCATGGGAATAGGCTTCACTTTTCTGGCCTTTCTCATAACCCTCTTTAACCTTTTGCACAAATAAATTTCACCACCTCCTCCACCTCCCCCTACCTCTGCCTTTTCCTCCCCAAAGTAGCCTTCCGGGAATGAAGTAAATTGCCTGTTTTGGACAAACCTTTGCACATTCCCCACAGCATATACATACCGTATGGTTAACAACTGCCTTTTTGTTTATAACCCTTATGGCCCCAGAGGGGCACACCTTCTCGCACTTACCACAGCCTATGCACAACTGCTGATTTACCGTAAAAGGCATCTTTACACCCCGAAAACATTTCTTCTGTAGTAGCCGCTGTAAAGGGCCCCTGCTGGATTGTGGGCAAGAACTCTATCTTTGACCACCACAGTTGTGACAGGAGCTTTGGAATACATACTAAATACAATATCGTGCCCTACACACAATCCCACTATAAGATTCAGTTCAGTTCCAGCCTCATTTAAAGCTATGGCCTGCCCTATGGAGTTGCATATAGCCTCCTTCCTTTCCGGCTTTATCTTCTTAAAGCCCAGCTCCTCCTTCATTATCCCTCCCATCTTGCAACAGACAGAGGTTACCTTAAATCCGTATTTCTCAAGTATCCTCTGTAGGGCCTCTGCTTCTTTCCCCATCCCGACACAAAAGGCTATCCCTATGTGGGAAAAGCCCATCCTTTTGGCAAATTCTATAACCTCGTAAACCCTGCACCACTTCATATAGCCGTCGCTTTCAATGGATGTGGCAACTTCAGAGATCCTTCTAGCCTTCTCATCTGCCCTTATAGCCTCAAGACTCTTATCCCTGTATCCAAAGCAGTCCTTACCCTGGTAGCACTCTTTATTTTGGCAATAGGCGCACTTCATTGCTTCTCCCCTAGCTCTTCAAGGAGCCTGTCAACAACCTTGGAAAATGCTTTAAAGAACGGCGAATCGCTACCCACCTCAAAGATGAGGCGCCCAGCATCCTCTACCTCAACTATTTTGGGATCTATGGGTATCCTTCCCAGGAAGGGCACATTGTGTTCCTTCGCTGCTTTTTCTCCTCCACCTACTTTGAATAGGTTGACCTCCTTGCCACAGTGAGGGCACACAAAGCCGCTCATGTTCTCAATTATGCCTAAAACGGGAACGCCAAGCTTCTTGGAAAAGTTGACACTTTTTCTTGAGTCAAGAAGAGCCACCTCTTGAGGAGTGGTGACTATAATAGAGC
>JALVZS010000149.1 GCA_027022065.1 bacterium | reverse complement strand
AGGGTATTTTGGAGGGAGCACATATAAAAATGGTGGGCGATGGAGGATTTGAACCTCCGACCTCTCCCTTGTGAGGGGAGCGCTCTCCCCCTGAGCTAATCGCCCACCCATGGACGGTGCCGGATTCGAACCGGCGGCCTCTACCGTGCGAGGGTAGCGCTCTCCCACCTGAGCTAACCGCCCTCGTAGTTTCTTATCTAATACAAAATCCTTCCCTGTTCAAGACCTCTGATTACAGAGGATAGGATGAGCGCTTCAAGTTCGTTCCTTACAAGGCCTGTTCCACCAAAGCCCTTTAGCTTTTTTTCAACAATGATGCTTTCTTCGTATAGCCTCTTAATGGTATTTAAACCTAGAAAGGAGCTGATTTTCCTGAATTTCTCTTCAACAAAGGGAGGAAACCTCTTTATACCCTGGCTCCATAAAAGCAGATTTCTGAGGCTTCCCTGTATCACGCTGAGCACCACCTGGGGAGGGGTGCCTGTTTTCAGCAGAAAGTCCAGGGCCTCAAGTGCTTCAGGGTTCCCTTCTAGGAATAAATCCGAAAGCTCAAAAATTGTGTATACCTTTTCTCCCGTCAGCTCATAGCTCTTTTTATCTATAACCAGCTTTTCCAGTTCCTTTTCTATGGCTTCTGTGCTTCCCTGATAAGCCCAGATCAGACTTTCCACCAGTGTATCGTCCTTTATGCCTAATTTTTCAAGCTTTTTGCTGAGCCATGCTTTTAATTCCTTGGGCCTTGCCTTTCTGCAAATAACCACTTTGCAGGGTGCCTCTTCCAGTATCTTTAAAAGAGGGTGATTCTGTATCCTTTCGTCCTCACACTCCTCCACCATAACAAAGCACACGTGGGCGGGGATTCCCTTTGTTAACAATTCCTTAAAGCTCTTTTTCTCCCTATCCTTTAGTCCTTTTAGGAACGATCCAGACTTTTTCAGGATAACCATCTTATCATTGGAGAATATGGTGGTTGAGGCAAGCTGCACGGTTAGAGCTTCTAGGGAGGTTTCATCCCCGTCAAGTTCAAATATGCTTTCAGGTGGGAGGCTCCATAGGGATTGGATCAGCTCAAGGCTTCTTCTTATAAAGGCACTTTCAGAACCTATGAGAAGCACGAAGTTGGGCCTTTCCTTTTTTAGAAGTCTAGAGAAGGCTCTTGGGGTAAGCTTTTCCATTGTTAAAGTAGCTGTGCAGCTATCTCCTGTGCTATGTCGCTTACTATGTCTCTGAAGGCCCTTCTTTCCTCTGCCTTTGTGCGCTCAATCTCATCGTAAACGCGAAAGTCCTCGTAGTGGGATAGCCCATCCAGCTTTAATACCTCTTTACCTTTTGCATCCCTTACAGACACATTCACAGTAACCGTTAGTCTGTAGGTGGAAACATCTCCAGAGGCGTCTAGGGCCACCACAGTCTTTGTGTAACCCACAATCTCGCCCTTTATGAAGTACTCGGCATGTGCTTCATCGGCCACTTCTATCTTTCCCGTTCTTTGGAGGGAGGATACAACCTCGCTTGTCATGTATCCCTCTATGTTGGGCTCTCCCGTTCTGTTCTTGAAAGGGGCAACGTAAACCTTTTTGCCAATGAGGCATACCTTGGAAGATGGGGCTGTTCCCACCAATCTATAGCCGCAGGAGGAAAGTATAAGAATAAATGCAAAAACAAAAAAAATGGAGCGGGCGACGGGATTCGAACCCGCGACTTCCAGCTTGGGAAGCTGGCATTCTACCCCTGAATTACGCCCGCTCTCCACTTTATCTAAATTACGGCATTTTGATTTAATGTCAAGACTCCTCATGTCTGCGGATAAAAGCTCAATGGCGGAAAGCCCGGATTTACCATGCTGCCGTGGAACATCGCCTTTTGGGCAAAGCAGTTTGGCTTGTTGGGCAGTCCTACAAAAGGATGAACAAAGTTCACATTTCTATAGACATCAAGCCTTGTTTCTCCCGTCCAGTATGTGAAGCTGCACCATCCGGATGTGTACCATCCTCCGTTTTCTCCCCACCATCCACCTTTCTTGAAGGGATTCTTGCACCACATATCTGCCTCCTTGAGGCTTTTTTGAAATTCTTACAGTTTTGCCTTTTGAGGTCAAGCTCTAGATTTGTTTCTTTTTATGGCTATATTGTGTAGTATCCTTAAAGCTGTATGTTGGAGGTGTATCATGCTTTTAAAGGTTAAGGACATACCGGAGGGAGGACTCCGCTTCAGTATAAAGGACAAGAGAAGGAGCATAGTATATGGCGAGAGGAATATACCGCTGATCAAGCCCTTTTCCGGCTTTATGGAGATCAACAGAAGAGACGGTGGAAGGGTGATTGTGGAGGGGAGCTTTACTGTCTCCCTGAGGCTTGTGTGTAGCAGGTGCCTTGAGGAGTTTGAGTACACCATTATGGAAAGCTTCAGAGATGTTTACTTTCCCAGCTCTTTCTGCTTTGATCACGGGGTTCATGAGCTTTCAAAGGATGATCTGGATGTGCTTTACTACGCAAACGACGAGATAGACTTGAGCATGGTTTATCTGGAAAAGACCTATCTTTCTATACCTATGAAGCCTCTCTGCTCTGAGGATTGTAGGGGAATATGCCCCATATGTGGGAAGAACTTGAATTATGGTGAGTGTGATTGTAATAAAAGGCCCGTTGATCCCAGGTGGCAGCAGCTTCTTGCTATAAAAGAAAAACTAATGAAGGGGTGATACTATGGCAGTTCCCAAGAATCGGACCTCTAGGGCTAGAAGGGATAAGAGAAGAGCCCAGTGGAAGAGGAAGTTTCAACCACCTGTGCTAACCATTTGCCCTCACTGTCAGGAGCCCAAGCTTCCCCATAGGGTATGTCCCCACTGTGGTTTCTACAAAGGAAAGCAGGTGGTGGAGGTTGAGGAGTATTGAGGATAGCCCTAGATGCCATGGGGGGCGACTTTGCCCCCCACGAGCAGGTAAAGGGGGCTCTAGAAGCTTTAAAGCTTGTAAACCACAAGATCATTCTGGTAGGCGATAAGGAAATCCTTTCTCAGGAGTTGGAAAAGCTGGGGGCTAAGAACGAGAGGCGTATTCTATTAAAACACGCTCCCGAAGTTGTCAGGATGGAGGAACAACCTCTGGTTGCCCTTCGCAGGAAGAAGAACTCTTCCATAAGGGTAGGATTACAGCTTGTAAAATCTGGGGCTGCTCAGGCCTTTGTCAGTGCTGGAAATACTGGGGCTGTGATGCTTGCCGCCAAGATGATCTTGGGCACACTGGAGGGAATTTCAAGGCCCGCAATAGGGGTGCTTCTTCCGTCCAAGAAGGGGCCTTTTCTCCTCATAGATGCTGGGGCCAATGTGGATAGCAAGCCCGAGCATCTCCTTGAGTTTGCTATCATGGGGCACATTTACTCTAAGGCTATAATGGAGAGGGAGTCTCCAAGGATAGGGCTTTTAAGTATAGGCGAGGAGGACTTCAAGGGAAACGGCCTTACCAAGAATGCCTTCATGCTTTTAAAAAGCATTCCCCAGATAAACTTTGTGGGCAATGTTGAGGGCAAGGAGTTTTTTGAGGGCAAGGCGGATGTGGTGGTTTGCGATGGTTTTGTGGGAAACCTTGCCCTTAAGATAAGCGAAAGCGCTGCTGCCTTTATCTCCCAGATGTTGAGGGAGGTGTTTTCCCGGAATATACTAACAAAGTTTGCCTATCTTTGCGTTAAAAACGGGCTCAAGGCCATGAGGGAGAAGACAGATTACAGAGCTTTTGGCGGTGCTCCTCTTCTTGGGGTCAGAGGTGTCTGCATAATATGTCATGGATCTTCCAACTCTGAAGCTATTGCAAATGCCATAAAAGTTGCTGTAGATATGGTGCAAAAACGCGTGAATGAAAAGATAGAAAGGCACATGGAGGTAGTTAGAGACAGCCTCGGGATAAGCACGAGCATATGGCATCAGTTGAAGGATAAATTTATAACCTTGAAATCTTCCAGGCAGGTGGACGCTGGAGGTGAAGAGTGAACTCATACATAAGAGGTATAGGCTACTATGTGCCTGAGGAGGTGCTTACCAACCAGTACTTTGAGTCCTATTTGGATACATCAGATGAGTGGATTACTCAGAGAACGGGTATAAAGGAGAGGAGAAGAGCTGCACCTGATGAGAATACCTCTGATCTTGGAAAGAGGGCTGCTGAAATTGCTATAAAGAATGCGGGAATTGATGTGTCCGAAGTAGAACTCATAATTTGCGCAACTGCCACTCCCGATACGCTTTTCCCATCGGCTTCCTGTGTAATAGGTCATAAGTTGGGTATTGGTGGGGTTCCTGCGTTTGACCTTGCTGCAGGGTGCACAGGGTTTGTATACGCTTTATCTGTGGCCGATGCCTTTGTGAGAAGTGGGGCATACAAAAACGTGCTTGTTATAGGGGCAGAGATCCTTACCCGCATAATAGATCCCATGGACAGGTCAACCTGTGTCCTTTTTGGCGATGGGGCAGGGGCCGCTGTGGTTTCTGCCACCGAGGAAGATAGGGGAATATTGGGCTTTAAGCTTCACGCCGACGGGGGATATGGAAACCTGCTTTACCTTCCCGCAAGGGGAACCGCTATGGAGCTTACCGAGGAGGTGATTAGAAAGAGATTGCACTACACCAAGATGAAGGGCAACGAGCTTTTCAAGATAGCGGTTAGGGAGATGGGAAGTGTGGCCGTTGAGCTTTTGGATGAGCTAGGGGTTGATAAGTCTCAGGTGGACTGGCTTGTTCCTCATCAGGCCAACATAAGGATAATAAACGCCCTGGCGAAAAGACTGAACCTTCCCATGGATAAGGTGGTGGTAAATATAGAAAAATACGGTAATACCTCTGCGGCTTCCATTCCCATTGCGCTGGGGGAGGCTGTGGAGGATGGAAGGATAAAGAGGGGAGATCTGGTGCTTATGGTGGCATTTGGAGCTGGACTTACCTGGGGAGCCCTTCTTCTTAAATGGTAGGAGGTGATAATGTTTAAGACAAGGGTGTGTGAGCTTTGCGGGATAGAGTATCCCATCTTTCAAGGGGGAATGGCTTGGGTTTCTGATTACAGGCTGGCTTCTGCCGTTTCAGAAGCGGGTGGACTGGGCATTATTGCTGCGGGACATTTAACGCCCGATGAGGTTAGAGAGCAGATAAGAAAGGTAAAGGAGCTCACCAGCAAGCCCTTTGGGGTTAACATAATGCTCATGTCTCCTTATGTGGAGGATATTGTTAAGGTCGTCATTGAGGAAAGGGTTCCCGTGGTGACAACGGGGGCAGGCAATCCCGGTAAGTATGTGAAGGCCTTTAAGGAAGCCAACATAAAGGTGATACCGGTTGTGGCCTCTGTGGCCTTGGCGAAGAGAATGGAGAGGGAAGGGGTGGACGCCGTTATTGCTGAGGGGATGGAGTCTGGAGGACACATAGGGGATATAACCACTATGGTGTTAATTCCGCAGGTTGTGGATGCGGTGAAGATCCCTGTTATAGCTGCAGGGGGTATTGGTGATGCACGGGGTTTCCTTGCCGCCCTTATGCTTGGGGCGGAGGGGGTGCAGATGGGAACGAGGTTTGCCCTTTCCAAAGAATGCGCCGTTCATTCCAACTGGAAAAGGATGTACATAAAGGCCAAAGACAGGGATACAGTTGTAACAGGGGTAACCACGGGGCATCCTGTTAGGGTTATAAAGAATAAGCTTGCGAGAAAGTTTGAAGAGATGGAAAAACAGGGGGCTTCCAAGGAGGAGCTGGAGCAGCTGGGTGCGGGAGCCTTGAAGAAAGCTGCCCTTGAAGGGGATGTGGAGTGGGGTTCTGTTATGGCTGGACAGATAGTAGGGCTGCTTAAAGAGGAGAAGAGCGTGAAAGAGATAATTGACGAAATAATTGAGGGGGCAAAGAAGCTTCTTTCTGAGAATTGTGCCAGATTTGGAGGGTAGCTGATAATGGTTGCTGTGGTGTTTCCCGGGCAGGGGTCCCAGTATCTCGGTATGGGAAGGGAGTTTTATGAGGCAAGCCCTGTTGTGAGGGACATTTTTGAGAGGGCTTCTCAAGCTTTGGGGATTGATATGAAAAAGCTCTGCTTTGAGTCCTCTGAGGAGACACTGAGGCTTACCGAAAACACCCAGCCTTCAATACTCACCGTAAGCTACGCCATATATGAGGAGGTTAAGAATAAACTGCCTGAGGTTTCCTTCTTTGCGGGGCACAGCTTAGGGGAGTACACTGCCTGTGTGGCTTCTGGGATGCTTTCCTTTGAAGATGCGGTTCGTGCCGTAAGGGAGAGGGGAAGGTTTATGCAGGAGGCGGTTCCCGTGGGGAAAGGGGCCATGGCGGCTATAATTGGAATTCCTTCTGATGTGGTGGAGGAGGTCTGTAGGGAAACAGAGGGGATAGTGGAGCCGGCCAACTACAACTCGCCCCAGCAGACGGTAATAGCTGGAGAAAAGGAGGCGGTTGAAAGGGCTTCAGAGGCCCTTAAAACTAGAGGAGCCAAAAGGGTGGTCATGCTGAATGTCAGCGCTCCCTTTCACTGCAGCTTGATGAAGCCTGCTGCGGAAAGGCTTAAATGTGTGCTTGATGGGATAGGGTTTTCTAATGCAAAGGTTCCTGTGGTTTCCAATGTCTTGGCGGAGGCTGTTACCGAGGCGGATAGGGAGAGGAAGCTGCTTGTGGAACAGGTGGTTTCTCCTGTAAAGTGGTATCAAGGCGTGCTTTACATGAAGGATGCAGGGGTTGACACCTTTATAGAGATAGGGCCTTCAAAGGTGCTTACAGGTCTAATAAAGAAAACCGATAGAAAGCTTAGGGCCTTCAACATAGAAAAGCCGGAGGATCTGGAAAAACTGGAGGCTTTGGCATGAGGGTGGCTCTGGTTACTGGGGGAAGCAGAGGCATAGGAAGGGCGATATGCCTTGAGCTTGCCAGTATGGGCTGTTTTGTGGCTGTTAATTACGCAAAAAGTGAGGATAAGGCAAAAGAGGTGGTGCAGGAGATAGAGAAATTGGGCGGGAAGGCCTTTGCGGTTAGGGCGGATGTTTCCAGTGCCGAAGAGGTCAAGGAGATGGTTTTTCTTGTTGAAAGAGAAGTGGGACCTGTAGAGATTCTGGTCAATAACGCGGGAATAACGAAAGACAACATCCTTGCCCGTATGAAGGATGAGGAGTGGGATCAGGTTATAAACACCAATCTAAAGGGAGCGTATCTTGTTACGAAAGCGGTTGTTAAAGGCATGATGAAGAAAAGATGGGGAAGGATAGTTAATATATCGTCTGTGGTGGCCCTCACTGGTAATCAGGGGCAGGCCAACTACTGTGCTGCCAAGGCTGGACTTATAGGATTTACAAAGGCCTTGGCCAAGGAGCTGGGAAGCAGGAATATAACGGTGAATGTGGTATGCCCGGGCTATATAGAAACGGATATGACAAGCGGGCTTCCGGAGGAAGCCAAGAGGATGATGATAGAGGCCACCGCCCTGAAAAGGGCGGGAACACCTGAGGATGTAGCTGCCCTTGTGGGCTTCTTGTGCTCTGAGCGTGCTTCGTATATAACAGGGCAGGTTTTTGTGGTTGATGGAGGGCTATCCCTTTAAAGATAAAAAACTTACAGGAGGATGTCATGGACGTAAAGGAGATTGAGGCAAAGATTAAAGAGATCATTGTGGAGCAGCTCAACATTGATGAAAGCGAGGTTACTCCGGAGGCATCCTTCATAGACGATCTGGGTGCCGACTCTCTGGACATAGTTGAGCTTGTTATGGCAATTGAGGAAGCGTTTGATATTGAAATTCCTGATGAAGATGCGGAAAAGATCAGAACCGTTAAAGATGCGATAGAGTATGTGAAAAAGAAGGTGGAGGAAAAGGGAGAGTGAGGAGGGTTGTAGTAACGGGCTTGGGCTGTGTAACGCCCATTGGCAACAATCTGAA
>JALVZS010000148.1 GCA_027022065.1 bacterium | reverse complement strand
TAAAAAAACAAAGGGGGAAAGCTATGGAAATCTGCAAGCTACAGATTACAGGTGAAGCTACCGTTTTCAATGAAGGCTTCCGCAAAGCTTTATGGAAGATGCTCATTTACCTTGCCGCTGAAGGAAACAGCCGGCTAAGGGAACCACTAAAGCTATATCTTGCAGGCTTGCGCTTCACAAACGACGTGGAAAAGGCATTTGAAGGATCGGGCTTCCCTGAGCTGGCACTGGCGGTAAAAGCGAAAAGACTGCCGTTATCGTTCCGTTTGAAAATACTCGCAAATAACAAAGACTACCCTCCAACATCTCCTTACTTCACAGTAGAAGTCTACGGCACAACTTCCCTAATAGAAGCCATAAACGACAGCTTTATTCCCTGTACCTTCAAAGCCTCCGACAAACCCTTGCAATATGGAGAGTTCTTAGCCTGCTCAGAACCTGTATCTTTCTGTGTTTCTCAAACAGTGGAAGCAACTTTCGACAACGTATTTTTTACAAACACGGAGCCGCACCTTTTATCTGTAATATCACGGATTTCCCGTGAGCTGATCTTACTGGAAAGCCACGCTCTCAAATATAAAATCACATGCATTCCCGAGAAAGCGAGAATAAATGAAGCTAAAGGAGTTCTGGTGAAGGAAATAGGCTTAGAACTTAGAGGAAAAACAGCCTGGTTCTGGCTGTGCAGTGGAATTGGTAGCGCTACAGATTTAGGCATGGGAAGCGTAAAAGAATTCAGAAAGGCACAAGCCCTGCTAATAGCTTAGATGTATCTTAACTTGTACGGTGGTGTAACCTTGTAAGTTTCAGGATCTATAACCCTAACTACTTCACCCAGTTCCTTAGCAACCTTAACTATAACCTCTTTGGGCACGTAAAAATCGGTAACTACAATACACTTATGCCCTGCCCTCCTCCACACGCACTTAAACTTCTTATGCGGATAATAAAGCTTAAAAAGAGCACTGGGAAAGTTAATGGAATTTCTGCTTAATTCAATATTAACTCTTGCTCCTAACCTGGTGACCTTCAAAACGTAAAAGTATCGTATCTCTCCGGGTACATACTCCTCTTTCTTCGTATAGTGTGCCTTTTTCATAATGCCTATCTGTTCGCTGCCAAGCTCAACAATAGTTTCCCTTTCGTCAGCGGATATGATAATACCCTGTACAGCTTTATGCTTAAACTGCCTCCAGTAGTTGTAAGCCCTTACAGCCTTATAGTTTTCAACGCAGTACGTAAGAAGTTCTTCCATGTAGCCAACATCCACCTTAATATGCTCATCAATTTCTTCAAACGAAAAGTCCTTCTTGAATGTAACAGGGTTAGTCACAAGCACAGACACAACAAAATCGTTGCTGATATGAACCAAGCAGTCGTATCCCAATTTAGTGTTGAAATATAGCCTCAAGGCCTCTGCGAGAACCGCACGAGCTTCACCAGGGGTAAGCTGCTTTTCTTCGATGTACTCCCTGAAGACCTTGGCCACTTTTCCTTTCATCAATCTCCTCCTCCTTGGAGAAAGCAAAACCCCTGTAAAAAACGAGACCTGAACGAGGAAAGGAGAACTACGAAACAACCTTTTTTTTGTACCCGTTAAGGTTTTTAGAGGTAAAGAGACTGTAAGGAGGTAACAGCAATGAGAAAGGTAGAGGCAATCTTATTAGACGGGAATCAAGACTATGCTGATGGAGAGTATGTAGCGATAAGAATACCGGTAGAAAGGGGAACCTATCCAAGGAGGATAATCTGCAAGAATCTAAACAAGATAGCGAGGTACGGAGAAAACTGTGCAGTAGTAACCTGGAGACACGATGAAGTAAAAAAGATGATAATCCTGGTCAAACAGATAGACTTTCTGTTAACCAAAGCCAAGCACAACATAGCACTAAACCTACAGTCTGTAGTACCGGTTTTAGAAAGTCTCAACAAAACTATGCAAAACTTTGCCATAGACCTGCACGCTTGCTGGAGCAAAGCCATAGATAACGGGATAATCTCACCTGACAAGGCCTTTATTAACCCCTTTGAAGAACCGGAAGAGATACTGCCTCCTTACGGAGTAAAAGATGGCAATGAAGCTTAAGATAGTGCTGGTACTGGTACTTGGAGCACTATTTGTAACAGGCATGAAACTCACCATGCCTGACATAAACACGGTAACGCTTACAACCTCCGCGGTTCTTTTCATGATAGGCATTGGCTACGGAATACTGGAAAGAAGCATTTTGGCAATAGTTACCACTTTGATAGCCGTAATGTGTCTTCCCTCCTTTGTAAACTACTTTACCCAATACTGGCCATCGGTAAAGTACATTCTCTTCAAGTGAGGTAACCGATGAAGCAACAGATAACTATGGCAGGTCGTACAGACGATGGCACGATAATACCCGTATC
>JALVZS010000147.1 GCA_027022065.1 bacterium | reverse complement strand
TCCTCCAGATCCTTTAAATACCCTGCATAGCTAAAAGAGACTTTATCCTTTTCAATGACATGAAGCACCACTATCTCTTCAAGACCGGCTTTTTTCAAAACCAAAAGCCTCTTTAGAAATTCCAAAGCACCACTTCTGAATTTAGTAGGAAAAAGCACTTTCTTAATGGACATCTTCAACCTCCAACTCTTTTATAACCTCAAGCAAGGCATTTAAAGCTTCCTCGTTCTTCACCTTTTTTATAACAACACCCCTTCTGAAAATCAAAGAATAGGTCTTGCCTCCTGCAATTCCACAATCAGCCTCTCTAGCCTCTCCAGGCCCATTAACCTCACATCCCATCACGGCAACCTTTATGTTCTTATCCACCCCCTTCAAAGCTCTACTAACCTCTGCAGCCAGTCCTTCAACATCTATCTTTCTACGGCTACAGGTAGGGCACGAGATAACCTCAGGCCCCTTCCTCAGTCCCAAGGCCTTTAATATGGCCAACCCCACCTCAACCTCTGATACAGGATCCCCTGTTAATGAAACCCTTATAGTATCCCCTATACCTTCAAGCAGAAGGGCTCCAATACCCACCGAAGATTTTACAATCCCATAAGTGCCAAAACCCGCTTCTGTTATGCCTATGTGAAGCGGAGCATCACTCTCCTCGGAAAAGAGCCTGTAAGCCTCAATAGTTGATAGGACATCTGAAGATTTTATGGAAACTTTAAAATTAAAAAAACCTAAATCTTCCAAGAAATGGGCCCAGTAAAGGGCACTTTCAGCAAGGGCTTGAGGAACGGGATGGCCGTATTTGCGTAGCACTGCTTTTTCTAAAGAACCTGCATTCACCCCTATTCTAATGGCAGAGCCCAAACTTTTAGCCACTTTGACAACCTCTTTTACCTTCTCCTTCCCCCCTATATTCCCGGGATTTATCCTGACACAAGAAGCTCCCGCCTCAAGGCTCTTTACGGCAAGCTCATAGGTAAAGTGAATATCAGCTATAATAGGCATTTTAGCTTCTCTTACATAGATCCTTAGCGTTTCCACCGCTTCCTCTGACGGAACCGCTACCCTAACTATATCGCAGCCTGCTTCTTCCAGGCGCCTTATCTGATCAAGAGTAGCCTTCACATCTAAAGAATTTGTCTTTGTCATTGATTGAACTGAAACGGGAGCATCCCCTCCTACAGGAACGCTTCCCACCCATATTTTTCTTGTTTTTCTACGGGAGATACTCCCTGACATGGTATATCCTGCGCAGTATCGCCTGGTAGTCTTCTTTTCTCTCCTCTACCCTGTCCATAAGCTCTTCCAGTATCCTTGTGAACTCTTCCGATGTGTACGGCTCAAACTGTCTGAGGTAGCTGAAAACCCTTCTACCTAAAGGAGTGGCGTATAGGAACTGCCTTCTTTTGGTCACATATCCTCTGTTTATAATGGTCTGCACTATCTTTGCGTATGTGGACGGCCTTCCAAGTCCTCTCTTTTTCATCTCATCCACTAAACTACCCTCTGTAAAGGGATACGCCTTTGGAACAAGCCTCATGCTCTTCTCTTCAACAAAGGCCCTTTCAGGATCCACCTGATAAACCTTTATAGAACCTAACACGGAAAAACCAGGATCTATAACCTCAACCACAAAGGACTCCTCTTTCTCAATTCCCTCATGCATCACATTTACATCAACCTTTTTAACCCTTGCCTCTTTCATCTGCGAAGCCATGAACCTGTTAAAAATGAGGGTGTATAGAGACACCGCCCTTTTATCAAGCTCTGTTTCACCTGAGTGCTGCATAGCCCTTAGCTGAAATGGGGTAAGGGCTTTGGTAGGTCTTATACACTCATGAGCCCCTCCCTCTCCCCAAGTTCTCGGTTTGAAAAAGCCAGGATAGTTTTCTTCAATAAATCTTTTGGCCACATTTATTCCAAAGTTGGAAACCCTTGTGGAATCCGTCCTGTGGTATGTTATAAAGCCCAGCTCAAAGAGCTGCTGTGCCAGCCTCATGGTGTCCTCTGCAGAAAGCCTGAGCCTTGATGATGCATCTTTTAAAAGCTCGCTTGTGGTATAGGGAGGCTGAGGAGAAATAGTATCTTCGTAAGGCTCCCCCACCATCACCCTTGCCCTTTCTATGGTCTTAAATATCCGCTCGGCCTCTGACAGATCCTCAACCTCTAAAGGAACTTCAACGCCAGCCACCTTTAAGATAATCAAAGCCTTTTTCTCCTTAGCCTCATCGGTTCTGTCTATGACCCAACCCAGGACAGGAGTTTGAACCCTTCCAGCAGAGAGTGCTCTATTGCGAAATTTGTGCTGAAGCCTCTGGGAGAAGGTAAAACCCACCCACCTATCCGCTATCCTTCTTACCAACTGGGCTTTAACCCTGTCCATGTCAACATCTCTTTTCTCCTCCAAAGCCCTTCTAAAGGCAGTAGCTGTAACCTCGTGAAACTCTACTCTTTTTACTTCAGGATTAAATGGCTTAACAGAAAGATAAAGATCCCAGGCTATTTTCTCCCCCTCTGAATCTGGATCAGTAGCAATGTATACCTCATCAACCTCAAAGGAGAGCCTCCTCAAATTTTCAATCAAATCTATTTTGTCTTGAAGCACCTTATTACCACACTTGTGACATACAACATCGGTGCACTGCTCCCCGCAGGGACACTTTTTTATGCTAGTGTAAACAGGCTTAAATAAACCTGACTCCTCCAGCACACCAAAGAATCCGTCTCTAACCGTAAGATCGGTAACATGACCCACAGAGGCAGCTACTATCAGGTAGATATTTCCCACAACTATCTCATAGGATATGAAGTTGTTAATCCACCTTCTCTGAGGACGCCCAAAAAAGGATGAGATGGTTCTAGCCTTATTGGGAGACTCCACTACAACCAAAGCACTTTTGAAAAGCTGCTTTCTCTCAGAAGCCTTCTTTTTTCTACTCTCCTCCACCTCGGGCAGAACCTCTATTATTTCTTCCAGATCCTCTATACGTTTGAACTGGGTTTCTGTGGGAAGAAGATACCTCGTCCTTCTCTCCAGACTGGTCATGGCTTTTTCTTCCCAAAATAGCACCACAGAAAGCCCTTTGGTTATGCCTCCCGGAATGAGCCTTGAGGTTCTGCCAGATGCCTGGATGTAGCTTGTTGCATCGGCAACCACAAGGAAAAGCTCCCCCTCTTTCTCCTCCACTGTTACTTCTGGGCTTTCCCTTAAAAAGCTTATAATGTCGTCTCTGTTAATAAAATTATTCAGATATTTACATATCTCCTCTATTCGCTTTTTTATAATAGGATATTTATCAAGTTGCTCAGGCGACATGGTTGAATACCGAGAAACATACAAAAGATGCTCAGACAGCTTTTCGTCATCTAAAACACTATTAAGGATGCGAAGTAAAATGAAAAGCCTCCTAGGATCAAGCTCTATTTTCAAGGGCATATAGAACTTCGGAACACCCAGAAACACCGCACACTTAACATGATAGGGAAGATCCACCCCTCTAACTAAGGCGTTATTAGAATGAGCTATTCCCACTGCAACTTTGACTTTACCACTTTTAAAGTCCTCTATTCGCTTGCCGAAATCCTCATAGGAAACAGCCCCAATCCCCCTTCCTTCCAAAAAACTTAACATCTCCTCCACGCCGGCTTTTCCTATATCCGGCGGGACAAAAAGAAACACACCTGAACCTACGAGGTTTATTATATCCAAAGCCTTTTCCTTGGCCTGTTCCCATCCGCTAACCTTTAAAGAGAAGTCGTAAACCTCCCTTATGGTAGAAACAGAGCGCTGTATATCAAAACCCAGTAGCGTCCTGAAAAGGGCCACCCTTCTCGTCTTAGGCTTTAACGTAGCCGATGATACCACCAGCACCCCTTTTATCTTGCCTCTAACCTTTTCTAAATCCTCCACTTTGGCTTTAAGCGCATATTCCACGTCTTCAGGAGAAAGCCCCATAAGGATAAAGATGTTGTCTATATTTTTGGGATTTTTGAGAACCGAATCTACGTCATCCACAAAGATAAAGGAAAAGTCTTTCGGTATTATATCTATGTTCCTCTGCAGAAAGGCCTGGGTTGTAACAAGGATATCAAAGTCTCCTTCCTCTATGCACTTCTTCTCGGCCTTCTTTCCGGTATAGGCAATAACTTTTTTTGGGGTGAACCGATTCAGCCCGTCCCTAACCTGCTCCACCAGAAGCTTTGTGGGAACCACTATGTAGCTCTTGCCCTCCAAGAAGGCTGCCATAACCATGCCGAATGTGGTTTTCCCTATCCCCGTGGGAGCCTGAATAGCAAAGGACCTTTTGAGGAACACCCTCTTTGCCCAGGTAAGCTGAAGGCTCCAGGGCTCCTCTCCCACAGCCTTTTTGAAAAAGCGCTTAAACTTCTCAAGAAGCCTTCTCGCAGTAAGTATATCTTCTATGCCCTTGGTATAGCCCCTTTCTTCACACAGAGGGCAAAACCGCCCCTCCTCAAGTCTTGCGTCATCTATCCTGCCCTTACATGCGGGACAGAAGTTATCAAAGTAAGCTATTGATTCCCTCAAGAGGACATCCTCCACAAAGCGGTTTTTTCTTTTTACAGAACCTCTTTCCCACCTCCACAAGCAGGGCGTGGTACTCTTTGAAAAGTTCCACATCCTCAGGTAGATTCCTCATAAAAAGCTCCTGAAGCTCGTTATAGGTGATTTCCTCATATATGAGGTTGTGCCTTAAGAAGATCCTGTAAGTATACGCATCCACCACAAAGACTGGCCTGTCCAAGGCGTAAAGCAAAATGGAATCGGCCGTTTCATGTCCAACTCCCTTTATGGATAAAAGCATCTCCCTCAAAGTCTCCGTTGGAGTGTCCTTTAAGGCATCAAGACCTCCCTGCTCCAAAAGCCACTTAGAAAAGGCCTTAAGCCTTTTTGCCTTCTGCTTGTAGAATCCCGCTGGCTTTATAAGCTCAAAGAGCCTTTCATCTTCCGCCGCGGCTATACCTTCAGGAGAAAGAAGGCCCGCCTGCTTGAGATTTTTTATAGCCCTTTCAACATTTGACCAGTTGGTATTCTGAGTAAGTATGGCACCTACGCATACCTCAAAAGGGGTTTCGGCGGGCCACCAATTCTGGTGGCCCAAAGCCTCCTCCATCCGTCTGTATATATCCAGAAGGAGATCTGTATCTATCAACGACAAAGCTCCAGGATCTCTTTTATCACATCAACGGTGTAAAAGTCGGAAAGCCCCCAAAGCACTGAAAGCTGGTAGGCGTTTTCCGCAATCTTGGGAATGTCAGAGGCTGGTATATTGGCGTGAGAAAGCCTTGTAGGACAGCCTATAGACCTCATCCACTCCTCAAAGGCGTCTATGCCCTCATCAATGCTGTCCTTTCCAAAAACATTCTTGGCAAACTGCTTGAGGTGCTCCTTTCTTCTCTCCTTCATATACCTCATCCAGGCAGGAGTAACTATGGCAAGCCCCGCTCCATGGGCTATGTCGTATATGGCGGAAAGGGAGTGCTCTATCATGTGGGCAGGAAGGGTAAGCTCGCCAGCACCGCACCAGGTTATCCCGCAGAGGGCCAAAGACGAGCACCACATAAGCTCCGCCCTCGCCCTGTAGTTGTTCGGCTCTTTAACCGCAACAGGCGCCCATTTAACTATGGTTTTCATTATGGTCTCCATGATCCCAGCCGGTACATCAGCCCCAAGCTCCTCTCTGTTGCAGTAAACCTCAGAAACATGAGTAAAGGCATCTACAGCTCCATAGGCGGTCTGATCCGGAGGAACGGTAAAGGTAAGGATGGGATCAAGGAAAGAAACCCTGGGATAGAGGGGCTCAGCCCTAAAGCCAAATTTGGCCTGTTTTTCCTCATTGGTTATAACCAGGCCCGCATTCATTTCGGAGCCCGTCCCGCTAATGGTAAGCACAGTAACTATGGGAAGAGCCTTTTTAACAGCGGCCTTGAACTCAAAGAAGTCCCAAACATCACAGTCAGCCACAGCACCAGCCGCTATGGCCTTGGCCTCGTCTATAACGCTTCCCCCTCCCACTGCAAGAATCACATCCACCTTCTCCCTTTTGGCCTTTTCCACCCCCTCCCTCACGTGTGAAAGAACAGGATTTGGCTTAACACCGGAGTGCTCAACAAACTCAACACCCGCACTTTTTAGCTGCTCTACCACTTTATCGTACAAGCCCGTTCTTTTGATGCTTCCCATACCGTAAACAAAAAGACACTTCTTGCCTATTTTTGCCACCTCTTTTCCCAGCCTTTCCAAAACCCCCTTGCCGAAGTGCACGCAAACCGGATTATAATACCTAAATCCCTTCATCCTCTCCCTCCCCGCCCATTTTTATAAGCTCTGCCTTCGCCTTTTCTATTATATACCTTAATAGCCTCTTCTTCTGCTCCTCATCAACGCTTTTTTTGATCAATCCACCAAAAAACCTATCAACCTGCTTATACGGATCCTTCACATCCCTTGAACTGCCCTTTGATTTACCCTTCCTAAGAAGCCTTTCAAATTCCTTCCTGCTCAGTACCCTATCTTCAGCCTCCTTAAGTATAGAAAGGCAAAGACCTTCATCCAACTCCTGAGGCTTTGAGTTAAGAAAAAGCACCCTCAGATGAGTGGCAGAGATATTTTTGCTGTTTAGCAAAAACTCCTTAACCCTCTCCCCCAGATTGGCTATAAGACAGTGCAAAAGCACACTGGCCTCGGGCATATCAACAAACCTTGAACACTCCAAAGAAGCCCTTAAGTAAAACTCTAACTTCCCTTTAACCTTATCCTTCTTGCCACCATTCAGGTAGTAAAAGACTAGCCAAAGCTCATCCAGATTGGGGGAATCGGTTCCCCCTAAACTTTTCCATATGTACTTAAAGTACTCCCATATACCCTCGGATTTCTCCACGAGGTTGAGATCTCTCCTCTGGAGGTTCTCCACAAGCTGTATCAGCCTTACCCTTTCCTCGTCATGAGGAATAACCACAGCAGGTATGGAAAACCAGCCCAGCTTTTTAGCAGCCCTAAGCCTTCTTTCACCAGCTACAAGCCTGTATCCCCCCTCGGGCTTTTCCGCAACGATAATGGGCTGAAGCAGTCCATGCTCTTTAAGGCTCTCTGCTAAAGAATTTATGCCCTCCTCATCAAACTCCTTCCTTATCTGATCAGAAACCTCTATCTCAGAGATCCTGATGCTCTTTGTGGCAAGGGTGGAAAAATCCACGCTGATGTCCTTCCCAACGAGATTGCTGAGCCTAAAGGTACTCTTCCCCCTTACAAGCGGACTGTCCAGCTCTTTGGCAAGGTTCAACTGCTCCCTTTTTGCCATCCCATCACCCCGTAAAGATCCTTCTTTTAAGCCAGCTCAGGGCTTCTACTGTGTGAAGCCTCTGAGAGCTACTGGCGGAAAGAAGTGCTCCCATACCGTCTCTAAGCATCTTCGGCACCTCAACCGTTTCCTTTATGGGCTTCTCTGAGATAAAGTTGCCATATTTCTCCTTCATCACCTCAAGGTAAAAATAGCAGCTTTTGGTGTTCCTTATCCTGTTAGGCTGTATCACTATGTCCTTATAGGCCTCTCCCCTTCTTCTAAGCACCTCCTCCACCACAGAAAGTATAAGCTCTATCCCCACAAGCCCAAACTTGCTGGCCTCAGCGGGAATGATAATAACACTACTGCCATACAGGGCCGAATATGAAAGTGCAGAAAGATACGGCGGGCAGTCCATCACCACAACATCAACATCAAAAGAAAGAAGAGATAGTATCTCTTTTATAAAAACCGGAACAGCATGGTTGCTAACAAGGTGAAGATCGTACTTGTGGGCCTCCAGAAAGTTTGGAATGATCCAAAGCCCCTTGCCATCCACAGGCTCTACCCTTAAAAGGTTCTTTTCTAGAATCTCGGAAAGCCTTTCGCTGTCCATCCTTGGTGTGAGAAAGCCCTCAAGAATGTAAGGCATCCCCAGCTTTAGAAAGCCATTTTCGTCAAAGGCCCTGTCC
>JALVZS010000146.1:1742-2419 GCA_027022065.1 bacterium | reverse complement strand
TGCGGCGTCATAGGCTATCCACGCCTGATCATAGTCGGATATAAGGGTCTCGGGATCCTCCTTAGATCTCGCATAAACCTCCACACTCCAATCCTGAAAGGCCTGCATCTTTGGAAGAAGACAGGCTCTATTCAGCTTTTCATGTATGTAGCGTGCCGCAAAAAGTATGGGTCTTTTATTGGGAAAGAGCACAAGCGATCCTTCAAAATCCTTATCTTCCACCAAAACATCCACGAAATATCTCAATAGATTTATCCCAAGATGAACCGCTATGATTCTTCCCATGGGTTACTCCTCCACCCTCTCCAGTCGGCCCTCTTCTATAAAAAGGAGATAGCCCTCTGCAGATCTCCCCAGAGCCTTTGAAACCACATCCATGTAGCTTTTTACCTGCCTTCTGTACTCTTCAAGAATCCTGGCACTTAAAGGCCTCCTCACTTTGAAATCCACAATAACAACTTTTTCCGGATAGACCACAACCCTATCCGGCCTTAAAACATTCCCCTCTTCATCCAGAAAGCTTCTCTCCGCAAAAACCTGCCCATCCTTTTGTGGGAAAATCACCTCAACACCCTTGATTGAAAGCACCCTTTTAATCTCTTCCACCGCCTCTGATATCTTTTTCTCATCCCTTTTCTCCCCCAAAACGCAAAAAGCTCTACAAACAGCAGACCTTA
>JALVZS010000146.1:0-1732 GCA_027022065.1 bacterium | reverse complement strand
CCTTTTCATTTGTCCCCTCAAGCAGCAAAAGGGCAGTGTGAAGAAGCACTCCCCACCTTCTAGCCTCGGCATTCCTCAAGAAGTCCTCAATTTCCCCCGCACCAAGTCTTGCAGCGACCTTAGTTGCCACTGAGCTCCTTAACCTCATAGCCAGCCCTCTCTATAATGTCCTTCACAAGAGGCACTATAGGTATAAAATCCCCGTAGGACTTTTTCGTAAGGAACAGATATAATCTCTTCTTCGCCCTCGTAACTGCTACGTAGAAAAGATTAAGGTGTTCTTTTAAGGTCCTAGCAAAGATGCCTTCCCTTAAAGGGCCTAGGACATCGTCAAGTTTTGCCACACCTGCAAGATGCACCAGCTTTCCGTCGTGTATGGCAAGGGGTGTTTTGTCCACCTGTATCCAGTCGGTAAAAGGAATAAATACCGTGTCAAATTCTAGGCCCTTTGCCTTGTGTACCGTGATTACCTGTACGGCATCAACATCATCGGGAAGCCCCACTCTGCTGTCAAAGCCCTCCTCCTTCACATACTCAAGAAACCTCCCTATGCATGGGCCCTCCTCCACCTCAAATAGGTGTGCTACATCAAGGAGCCTTTCCACAAAGGGCCTGTGCTCAGCAAGATCGCCCCTAAGCCGCTTCTCAAGGCCGGTGGAGTTTATCAACACCCTTAAAGCCTCATAAGGAGAGCGGGCACTGAAAAAACCCGCCTTTTCGCCAAAGTAGTTTCTCACACTCTCAGATAGGGAACTCCTGGCATCAACCCAATCTTTGAAAAGTTTCTCCTCTGAAAACTCTTTCCATATGCCTGAAGCCAGAAAGCCGTATAGAGAGACATCCGAACCGCTATAGAGAAAATCCATAAGGTTCAGAAGGCCCGCAACAACACGGGAAGACTTAAGCCTCAAAGAGTTTTCAGTTACTACAGGATAGCCCTCCTGAAAGAGCCAGCGTGCAACCTCCTCTGCGTCCCTATTGGTCCTCACAAGAACAGCAGTTTTCCCAGAAGAATCCCGCACCGCTTTTAAAATTTCTATAAGCTTGGCCCTGACAGCCTCTTTTATTTCCTCCCTATTGGCAGCTTTGACATAAAATACTTCCACCTCTCCAGGCGAGACTTTGGCCCTTGGTTTTTGAAAGCAATTCTCAAAGGTCCTGGATATCTCCTCGGAAGTTTCATTTATCACCTTGCCCATTTTTAAGCCGCACTCGCCCACCAGCTTTTTAACCTTCTCTCTATCCTCAAGCTGGGAAAACACATTGTTAAAGAACCTTACAAGCTCCTCTGCGGATCGGAAGTTTTCATCCAGAGTCTCAAAATCCTCCTTAGCAGCGGCCAACTGATTTGATATTGTAAAGAAAAGGCTGCTGTCTCCACCCCTCCATCCGTAAATAGCCTGTTTCACATCCCCCACCACAAATAGGCTTCCGCCAGAGGAAACCACCTCTTCAATTATTGGAAACAGAGCCTCAAACTGCGCTTTTGATGTGTCCTGAAACTCATCAAAGAGAAAGTGCCTGAAGCGGGTGCCAAAGACAGCGTAGACAAAAGGTATAATATCTTCTTCCTCTTTTAACTTGCTCTTCACCTTTGAAGTCCAGTCCTCTCCACCTGCAACAATGCCCTGTTCTTCGCATATTTCATTCATAAACTCCTTAAGCTTATTTATGGCCTCTGAATACCCACAAACGCGTTGATAGCACCTCTCAATTTCGGCATCTCTTAGCC
>JALVZS010000145.1 GCA_027022065.1 bacterium | reverse complement strand
GAAAGTGGGTTTCTTGAGAAGGGATGTTGACGAGCTGGCCAATGCTATAAAGAGGATAGACAGGATTGACAGATGGGACTGCAGAATGCACTTTGAAAAATATTTTACCGTTGAGCGTATGGTGGATGATTATGAAAAGGTTTACCTTGAAGTTATAGAAAGAAGGAGGAAGACATTCGGGCTAGCAGCCTGATGGAAGCAAAAGGGGGCAAGCTCTTTTTCAACGGTGAGTGGTACATCCTCTGCTCCAGTGTGCCACTCACCACCCAAAAACACATACTGAAGGGCAACAGAGCCTTTGTGGTGGTGGACCAGAGGGGAGACATCCCCCTCTTTTTCCCCAGCGAGCTGGGCTTTTACTGGAGGGACACAAGGTTTTTAAGCGGGTTTGAGATGCTCATCAACGAAAGCCATCCCCTGCTGCTCTCCTCGGGCACGGATGAGAAAAACTCCCAGATAAAAGTAGAAATGACCAACCCCGACTTCAAGCTGGGAGACAAGCTCATCCAGAGGACATCCATATACATAAGAAAGACCCTTAAGTTCAAAGGAGATGCCCTCTTAGTAGAGGTGGATATAAGGAACTTCACTCCCTATGAGCTTCCCCTCATCATCTCCTTTGGTCTAGCTGCCGATTTTCTGGACATATTTGAGGTAAGGGGAAGCGAGAGGGTAAAGAGGGGGAAACTGCTGGATCCCAGAGTGGACAAAGACGGCGTTGAGTTCTCATACAAGGGGCTGGACGGGCTTAAGAGGAAAACCCTTGTGAGCTTCTCTCCGGCTCCAACGGAACTCTCACAGAAAGAGGCGATTTTCAAGCTGCTTTTAAAGTCAAAAGGATCCCACAGGATACTGGTGAGCATCAGCGCGAGCATATCCAACGAGCACCAGTCCGTTTCTCTCTGCGAGGAAAAGCCCCAGTTTGAAAGCACCATAAGTATAGAGACGGATCACGAGGTTCTAAAGCACACGCTGGACAGGGCCATAAGCGACCTTGAGATGATGCTCTCTTACATTGATGGATGCAAAGTCCCCATGGCCGGCATCCCTTGGTACTGCGCTCTTTTCGGAAGAGACTCTCTGATAACATCTCTCTCCCTTCTTCCCTGGATGCCAGAGGTGGCCAGAGAAACCCTGAAGCTCCTCGCCCTGTATCAGGCAAAGGAGGAGGCCCCCTTTACCGATGCGGAAAGGGGCAAGATCCTCCACGAGCTCAGAGAAGGAGAGATGGCGAAGCTAAAAGAGATCCCCTTTGTCCCCTACTATGGAAGCGCCGACGCCACATGCCTGTTTCTGATGCTAGCAGGTGCGTTCTACAGAACCACGGGGGACCTGGAAAGTATAAAGGAAATATGGGAAAACATAGCCTTGGCCACGGACTGGGTGCAGTCCCAGGGAAACACCCTGGGAGACGGCTTCATAAGGTATGCCACCCGCTCCCCCGCAGGGCTCAGAAACCAGGGTTGGAAGGACTCCCACGACGCCATACACCACTCCGATGGAAGGATAGCAGAGCCCCCTATAGCCGTTGTTGAAATCCAGGGCTACAAGTACATGGCCCTCAAAGAAGTTTCGTATCTCTGTGAGGTTATGGGACTGAGCAGGGAAAGCGAGCCGCTTATAAGAAGTGCGGAAAGGCTCTACCAGAACATAAACGACACCTTCTGGATGGAAAACAAGGGCTTTTACGCCCTTGCTATTGATGGGAACAGAAAGCTCTGCAGGGTTATAAGCTCAAACCCAGGGCATCTTCTCTTCTGTGAAGCCGTTCCTGTAGAAAGGGCAAAGAGGGTGGTTGCAAGGCTTATGGACAGCCACATGTTCACAGGCTACGGCATAAGAACCCTTTCCTCGCAGGAGGTGCGCTACAATCCCATGAGCTATCACAACGGTTCCGTGTGGCCCCACGACTGTGCCCTGATAGCCTGCGGATTTGCAAAGTATGGGTTCAAGAGGGAAGCCTTAAGGGTATTTGAAGGCATCCTGGAGGCAGCATCATATTTCCCAGACTACAGAATACCTGAACTCTTCTGCGGATTCTCAAAGAAAAGGGAAAGAACCCCAGTTCCCTATCCTGTGGCATGCAACCCCCAGGCCTGGGCCTCCGCAAGCATACTAATGATGCTCACAAGTCTTCTGGGACTCCAAGTGGATGCTGTTAACAAGACCATTATCTTCAACAACCCCATCCTTCCCAAAAGCATAAACATTCTAGAAATAAAAGACTGGGAAACCCCTTACTACGGCCCATTCTCCTTCAGGCTCATAAACGCAGGAGGGCACCTTGCAGTGGAGATCCTGAAAAAGCCCTCTCGCTGGAAGGTGCTCGTCATAGCAGGATAATCCACAGTTGACAGAGACTTTGCAAAGGGCTAAGCTTCTAACTCGCTAGACAAACAATCCCTTTCGGAGGCTGAAGAG
>JALVZS010000144.1 GCA_027022065.1 bacterium | reverse complement strand
GTCTCCAGTTATCTTGAAAAACATCCTGTTGTGTGCGTTAAAGGGCATGGCACCTTTGCAAGAGGTAGAAATCTGGATGAGGCTCTGTTCTACACATCTTCCGTGGAGTTTTCCAGCAAGCTGATATTTTACACCAAGAAGGCTCTTCTATAGGTTTCGTAGTGCTCAAGGGCCTTTCCCGTTCCCAGAACCACACTTAGTAGAGGTTCCTTGGTCCTTATGACCTTTACCATAAGCTTCTGCTCCATGAGCTTGTCTAAACCTTTAAGCAGAGAGCCTCCACCTGTTATAACTATGCCCTTTCTGGCTATGTCAGAAACAAGCTCTGGGGAAGAGTTGTCCAGAGCCCTTCTAACCACATCAATTATGGCACCTACAGGCTCTGCTATGGCTTCCCTAATTTCCTGGGAGGTTATCTCCACCGTTTTGGGGGTTCCCTTTGCCAGATCTATTCCTGTTATTGTTACGCTCTTCTCATCGCCTGGAAGCACCGAGCCTATCTCTATTTTTATTCTTTCCGCCTCTAGCAGGCCTATGAGCAGGTGGTACTTATCTCTGATGTAAAACCTTATGGCTTCATCCATTTCGTAGCCAGCTATCCTTACAGAGTCCTTTACCGCAACTCCTCCCATGGAGATTATAGCCACATCTGTGGTCCCCCCGCCTATGTCCACCACCATACTTCCCTCTGCCTCATTAACGGGAAGCTCGCATCCTATGGCGGCGGCCATAGGCTCATCTATCAAAAGAACATCCCTTGCCCCGCATTCCATTCCAAGCTCTATAACGGCTCTTTTTTCAACCTGAGTGATCTTTGATGGAACGCATATAACCATCCTTGGCTTGACGAGCCTTATGCGGTTGGCCACTCTTTTGAGGAAATGCCTCATCATAAGAAGGGCTGCGTCATAGTTGTCCACAACCCCATCATTTATGGGTCTTATAACCTCTATATGCTGAGGGGCCCTACCCCACATATCTTTGGCTTCTTTCCCTATGGCTTGGATTTTGTTGGTCTCTTTATCAACGGCAACAAAGGATGGTTCGTTTAGAAGGATGCCTTCTCCTTCAACATATATGAGGGTATTTGCGGTTCCAAGATCCACAGCAATGTTGGAGCCAAAGGCCCTTGTGATGGATGAAAGGTAGTACTTGGCCTTGGATAGAATAGCCTTCATAAGACATCACCTCCTAAGCTATCCGAGAAGCCCTTTTTTCCTGGATTTGGCAAGTTTATCGGAGATGCTCTTTAACAGCTCTTCTGTTCCTTCAATCTCTGTGGGAAATACCAAAAGGTCAGTTTCACACTCTTTAAAATCCACAATGTCCGATATAAGGGTGTTGAAGGACTCTTTAAATTTTAGAGCTGCCTTTTCATTGTCAAAAAGTGAGGCTACAAGCACACAGGTTCCACCGAGCTTTGATATAAAGGCTGGATCCAGTGATTTTGCTCTATCCACTATTTCATTTAGCTCTCTTTCTACGGTCCAAAGGCCCTTTCTCTGGTATTCTTTCTCCACATTCTTCACCGTAAAGAGCACCACGCCTAGACATTTATTGGGCTCTTTATACACCCTATTGCACATAATCTTCAGCATATTTTCCGTTTCCGTCGGTGATATGACTATGCTTTTCTCCTTGGTCTCGTCGTAGAAGAAGAGGGCCATTACACTGGTAACTATATTCATGAGATCCAAAACCCCAGGGCCGAAAAAACCCTTTTCGCTGGATGTTGCAAAAAACACTCCTTTAAAGCCCTTTATATTGAAAGGCACCACAACGCCGTAGGCCTTGTATCCAGGGAAGAACTCTCCTTCCTCCTCGTCAAATATGTAGGACTCTTCCTTATCAATCGCTACCTTAAATATGCTCCTGGGCTCCACCTCAAAGTTAATGGCAGGGCTATCTTCAGATCTATAAATACACACCTGCTTGAAAATTCCATCTGAGTACTTAAAGATTCCGGCGGTATCAAACCCCATAAGGGAGCACATTTCCTCAAAGGCTACAATGGGAGTAAGTGTGCTAAAGAGCTTCAACATTTTTTCTATTGCAAGAAGTTTCAGGTTGTAAAGCTTCAGCTTGTTAAGATTTGTTAAGGTTGCTTGAAAGGATCTTAGAAGCTCAAGAACCTCTTGCACTATGCGTTGCTGCTTTTCTCCAAAGGATCCTTTGTTTCTTGCGTCCAGACACAGAAGAGCTCTGGAGCCTGCTAGCTTGAAGGGGTAGGCCAGAAATACAGATGGAACATAATCAGGGGAGTAGGGAAGGGGCCACTCCTGTAATAGTCTTTCATCTTCGGTTATGAAGTTTCTCCATTCCCTTATGACACGGGATGTCAAGAAATCCTCTTCTTCGGTGAAGGGGATAGGGGATATATCAGATTTTGAGAGGGAAAAGTACTTAATGGGGCTGAAGATACCGTTGTCCT
>JALVZS010000143.1 GCA_027022065.1 bacterium | reverse complement strand
ATTCATAGATGATAAGAAGCTCATCAGCACCTACAAGCGCAAAGTTGAGGAGATCATAAAAGCCAACAAGTACGATAGTTTTGAGAAGTTTTTCATAGATGTTTCAAAAAAACGCAATCCTTACCTCTATCACGACGTAATCAATGCGTTTACCATCAACGAGACTTACTTTTTCAGAGAGTCCCACCAGTTTGATACTCTCGTAAAGTACATAATACCAGAATTACATAAGCTGAGGCCCAGAAGCGAAACCATAAATATCCTGAGTGCTCCCTGTTCCACGGGCGAGGAACTTTACAGCATAGCTATATACATGATGGAGTACTGCCCGCAATACCTTGAGGAAAGGGATTTTCTGCTTCTGGGAATAGATATTGACACAGCGGCCATAGAAAAGGCAAAAGAGGGGAAGTTTTCTAAAAGAAGCATACATCGTTTGCCACCTTATATAAGGATGAAGTACTTCAGGGAGGAAGGAGGATACTTTGTGGCAAAGCCCGTGCTTAAGGAAGCGGTCAACTTTGATGTGGGAAATGTGATGGATGCCAAAAAGATGAAAAAGCTTGGCAGGTTTGATGTGATATTCTCCAGAAATATGCTGATATACTTCAACGAAAGGGACCAGATTAAGGTGCTGGAAATCTTCTACGATATGCTCAAGCCAAAGGGTTATCTGTTTTTGGGGCATGCGGAGAAGGTGCCCTCCCACATGAAAATGTTTAAACCCATGAAGATCGGAGAAAGTTTCCTTTACAGGAGGACATAATGACACAGCTTGAAGCGGCTAAAAGCGGGATAATAACGGAGAGAATGAAAAAGGTGGCTGAAAAAGAAGGGGTATCTCCCGAGTATGTTAGGGAAATGGTGGCGCAGGGGAAGATGGTGATAATGGGGAATACACTGAGGAATCCTGAACCTCTCGGCATAGGAAAAGGGCTCCGCACAAAAGTAAATGCCAGCATAGGAACGTCCACGGATATAATAGACCTTGACATGGAAGAGAAAAAGGCAAAGGTAGCAGAAGAAGAAGGGGCGGATACATTGATGGAGCTCTCCACGGGAGGAGATCTGGATGAGATAAGAAGAAGGATCCTCAAAGCCGTTTCGCTTCCTGTGGGGACGGTGCCTCTGTATCAGGTGGCTGCTGAAGCCATAAAGAGGTACAGAGCCATTGTTAAGGCTCCAAAAGAGCTGTTCTTTGAGGTACTGGAGAAGCAGGTTGAAGACGGTGTGGACTTTATGGCGGTCCACTGTGGAATAAACAGGCTCAGTATAGAGAGGCTTAAAAAGCAGGGCTACAGATACGGGGGATTGGTGTCAAGGGGAGGAGCGTTTTTGGTGGCCTGGATGGAATACAACAATGCGGAAAACCCTTACTATGAGGAGTTTGATAGTGTGGTTTCTATACTGAAAAGGAGGGATGTGGTGCTTAGTCTGGGCAACGGTATGCGCTCCGGTGCGGTTCACGATTCCAACGACAGGGCCCAGATACAGGAGCTTATAATAAACTGCGAGCTAGCAGACGAGGCCAGAGAAAGCGGTGTTCAAACCATGGTGGAAGGACCGGGACACATACCCATTGATGAGATTGAGATGAACGTAAAGCTCGCCAAAAAGCTCAGCGGGGAGGCTCCATACTATGTGCTGGGGCCGGTTCCCACCGATGTGTTTCCAGGGTACGATCATATAGCCTCAGTTGCAGGGGCAGCCCTTGCCGCCCAGTACGGAGCAGACCTTATATGCTATCTAACTCCAGCGGAGCACATTGCGCTTCCTTTCCCTGAGGATGTGAGGATAGGGGTAAGGTGCGCCAGAATTGCCGCATACATGGGAGACATGGTGAAGCTGGGAAGAAGGGAAAGGGATCTGGAAATGGCTATTGCAAGAAAGGAGCTGGACTGGTCAAGGCAGTTGGAGATAGCGGTGTTCAAGGATGTTTTTCAGGAAATAAGGTCCACAAGGCCACCTGAGGCACCGGATACGTGCACGATGTGCGGCAAACTCTGCGCCCTTAAGGCCGTGAGAAGGATATTTGAGGGTTATGAAGAGCCCAGATAACGGCTATCGCTAGATTGTATTTTACTTCCCAGATTCCTGGAAGAGTCAGGTTTTTGTAGGTTGCGGTTAGTCTGTTTTCCGAAAGCCTGATATCTATGTCGCTCAGGCTAGGGATTTTTCGGTACATGGAGTAATAGCACTTAACAAAGGCCTCTTTGGCGCAGAAAATAACGGTGCTCATCTCAGGATAGCCTTCCAAGGTGTTGCAAATTCTTTTTGCAATATTTTTGGTCATTCTGTTTATGTTTTCTATGTCCGCTCCCAGAGAAAATACATTCCGCCTTTTCGCCGCAACACAGAGGCAGTAGCCTGAGCCGTGGGATATGGAGCCTGTGATATCTGAAGGCCAAACGGGTGCGCCTTTTTCATCCACGGGCATCGGG
>JALVZS010000142.1:1078-8248 GCA_027022065.1 bacterium | reverse complement strand
CCTTTGGGCTCATCGTGGGTATATGTGCCATGACTTCTATATACTGCCTGGGGAGAGGAGCGGAGGTAACCATTGTAAGGACCCTTGAAAGCTTGAACTTTGGAGCAAACAGCTTCCTCATCCTGGCTGGAGGGGGAAAGTTCTTTGGTCCTTCTGCCACGAGAAGGGACAGGTTCAAGATGGGAGATATAAGGGCCATTGAGAGGTTTGACTTTGTTGAGGGTACATCACCTGTTCAGATAGGCCTATTAACCGTTTCTTCCGGAAAGCAGGCTGTGATGACCAGGGTTATAGGGGTCTTTCCCGTTTACGAGACCATAAACAACTGGGGGGTAAGCCGGGGGAGGTTCATAAGCTGGAAGGATATAAGGCTGAAGACAAAGGTCTGTGTGCTTGGGTATGAGACGGCAAAAAAGCTCTTCTCAGGTGATCCCATTGGAAAGAAGGTAAAGATAAATAACGTGTATTTTGAGGTGGTAGGTATCCTTGAGAGGAAAGGGGTTATAGGAACCTACAGGCTTGACGACAGGGTGCTTGTTCCCTTTACCACCGCAAGATACCGCATATTTAACAAGGACTGGATTGATGCGGCAAAGGTGCTTCTGAGAAAGGGAACGGACTATAAAAGGGCCGAAAAGGCCATAGAGAGGCTTTTAAGGAAAAGACACAAACTTCTTCCCACGGAGATAAACGACTTCAGGATCATAACTCCTGAGCAGATAATCTCCTTCCTCACCAAAGCCACAAGAGCCGTTGCGGGATTGCTCCTTGTGATCTCCATAGTAACCCTAGTGGTTAGTGGGGTTATCATAATGAACATCATGTACTCTGTGGTGGAGGAGAAGAAAAAAATTATAGCTTTAAGAAAGGCCTTTGGAGCCACATCCAGAGACATAATGCTCCACTATCTAGCCATAACGGGAGGCGTTTCTGTAATAGGTGGAAGCTTGGGATACGGGCTTGGGACGCTTCTTGTGGTGCTTATAGATAGGCTTACCCCTGTTGATGGGTACTATAACATCCTGCTTCTGCTTCCTGCTTTAGGCTTCTCTTTGGCCACAGGTGTGCTTTTTGGACTTGCACCTGCAAGGGCTGCTGCTAGTCTTCCTCCTGCGGAGCTTTTGAGGTGAACAAATACGAGCTCAAGCTCAGATACGGGGCGCTGTTTTACAAAAAGAAGCGCTTTCTCCTTTCCGTTTTAGGCATAGTCATAGGGGTTGCCGCCTTCTTTGTTATGGTCTCCATAGGGGAGGGAGCAAAGAAGAAGCTGCTCAAGGAGTTTGAGACCTTTTCTCCCGACACAATAACCGTGGTTGCTGGAAAGACCAGGATAAGGGGAGGAAGGCCTATACAGGTGGAGACGGCGACCACCCTCAAGGTGGCAGATGCCAAGGCTTTAGAGAGGCTCTTTGGTGTTTTAAGGGTTGCTCCCGTTTACGAAAACACCGCTGTTGTGGAGTATGGAAGTGAGGCCACAACCGCTATGGTTGTTGGAAGCACACCTGCCATGTTTGAGATAAGAAGATTCAAGCTCAAATCTGGAAGGATATTTACGGACTACGAGGCGTGGCACAACGCAAAGGTTGCGGTTATTGGAAGCAAGGTGTCTGAGGAGCTGTTTGGAAGTGTTAACCCTGTTGGCTTAACCATTAGGGTTAGAAAACTCCCCTTTAAAGTCATAGGAGTAATGGAGCAGATGGGAACCGATGCAAGCGGCAGAGACTTGGATAATCAGGTGATAATACCCATATCCTCTGCCACAAACAGGGTCTTCAACGTTGACTACATAAGCTCCATATTCGTTCAGACCATGGGAGAAGGCTACCTAGATGCAGTGGCGCGCTCCATAGATGATGTAATGAAAAAGAGGCACGTGATAGTAGGAAACAAAGAGAGGGACTACAGCATTATAAAGGCCGAGGAGATCCTCAAGTACAAAAAGCGCTCAACCATGATATTCTCCGCCCTCATAGTGAGCATCTCTGTTATCTCCCTGCTTGTGGGTTCTTTTGGGGTTATGGCGGTGATGATGCTTTCTGTAAAGGAAAGACAGAGGGAAATCGGCATAAGAAAGGCCTTTGGAGCCACTAAAAGAGCTATAATCTTACAGTTTCTTGAGGAGTCGGCACTCATAACCTCAGTGGGCGGAATTATGGGCATGGCCCTTGGTGCGCTTGTTAGTGCTGTTGTTTCTGCAATTTCCAGGTATCCCTATGTGCTTCCTGTAAAGCCGGCTTTGCTTTCCGCTGTCATAACCCTCTTTTTTGGAGTGGTATCGGGGGTGTATCCTGCTAAAAAAGCTGCGGATGTTGATCCCATAGACACCTTGACTAGGGGATGATTTTAAAAGTAAGCTAACAACATGCATATCACAGGTGGCATGCTCATAGTGGCTCTTATCGCCCTTTTGGCCCTCGTTGTCTGGTTTCAGTATAACAAGCTTGTTAAGCTGAAAAACAGAGCCTCAAATGCCTGGGCGGATGTGGAGGTGCTGTTAAAGCAGAGGCATGATCTTATCCCCAATCTTGTGGCAACGGTTAAAGGATACATGAAGCATGAAAGGGAGCTGCTTGAGAGAGTGACTGAGCTGAGAAGTGCGGCATCATCCTCAATAAATCCTCAGAATGAGGCTGAGCTGACCAGGCTTCTTGGTGCCATAAATGTTGCTGTAGAGAATTATCCTGAGCTGAAGGCCAATGAGGAGTTTTTGAGGTTGCAGAAACAGCTTCAGGAGATAGAATACACCCTGAGGGAGATGAGAAGGTACTACAACGCCACCGTGAGGGATTACAACAACGCTGTGGAGATGTTTCCAGGTAATCTAATAGCTAAGACCTTCGGTTTTAAAAAACTTGAGTTTTTTGAGCTTCCTGAGGAAAGTGAGGCCGAGGTCCCGCAGGTGGAGAGGCTTCTTAAAGACTAGGCTTACCATCCTCCTCCGCCACCTCCTCCAGCACCTCCGCTTCCAGAGGAGCCGGAGGTTGAAGAGGAGACACTGGACAACCCGTCCGCTATGTCAGAAATGGAGCCTATGTGGGGACCTGTGTACCAGCTTACGTGTGGGGATGTTCCCATAATGTTAAAGAGCTGTTCCCACTTATCAACCCATTTTGAGGCAAGACCTAGGGCGATTGCGTATGGGAAGAATTTTTCAAAAACGGCGGTGTACTTTTCAGGAGGATACATGGTTTTGAGTCTGTCAATCTCAACACTTCTCACAAATTCCTCAAAGCCTTCTAGTTTCTTTTGAATAAGCCTTCCCTTGGGTGAAAGTCTTGCCAAGGTCTTTGCCCAAATCATGCAGATAAACACATTAATGAACAGAAGAACATCGGCTGCGAATATATCTGGAAGACCCAGCACCTTAGCCCTTCCCGCAAGCCCTTTAGAGGCAAGATACCCTGCAAAGAAGGGGAAGCCCCATATAGAGAGGAAGGCTACGAAAAAGGGAATCACCACAGGATACCAGGAGACCCATCTTTCAATGTATCCTTTCCTCTTGAGATTACTCACTATTTCATCTTCAACCTTTTTCAGCTCGCGTTTCTGGTCCTTTGATAGCTTGGCCAAGGAGAATCTTGCTCCTGGATGAAGATTTCCCGATGCTATTATGCTTAGTATCTTTCTCTCCTCTTCTGGAACCTCGGTTCCTGGCACCTTGAGTATTTCCACCTCTATATTGCGAGGACCTAGTATTCCGTAAAGTTTTCCCTTATCGTGAAGCTTTATGTATCCTTTGACTGCAAGATCCACCAAAGCGGCGGCAATATCCCTTCCGTCAAAGGAGGTGTCCCATATAAGCCCTGCTTCGGCAGGAGATACCTCTTCAGGCGGATGGATCTCCACCCTATCTGGCACGTTAAGTTTGTACTCCCTTCCTGTGGTCCACCACCTGTAGAAGAGGAACGCGTTCCAGAGGATAACGAATGCTAATGCACCGTAAAAAATCCAGGGCTTTGGTTCTGAATAGGGATACTCTCTAGCGGGTAGCAGAGGATGTGTCCACCAGGCTATTAGCGAAACCGTTTCTTTTGGTTTGTGTTCTGGAATGTGTAATGTGTATGTTCCATACCCTCTAGTCTCAATGCTACAGGTCCCTTTTGGGTATCTTTTGCAGCTCACATGGGGATCATCAATTAGGGAGAGATCCAGTGATATGTCTATGTTGTGCAGTGTGGTGCTCCATTCAGGGCCAAGCACATTGTAGATGAAGGCCTGTTTTTATTGAGATTAACAACAACCCCATCAAGGTAGTATTCCAGCCAGTAGCAGCGCTTTCCCGTAATGGTGCTGTCTTTTCTCCCTATATAGATTGAGAAGTTGCGCAGGTTTCCCCTTGTAAACCAGTTTTCCCAGTGGCTCCACCTGCCCTTGGCATCACAATAGCCAATTCTAACCACTTTAAGCTTAATCCTTTTTTCTTGGTGTTTTAGATCGGTGAATACCAGGGGGATCTTTCTGTAGATCCCGTGCATGGGGGAGTAGAAGGTGACGAAGTATCTCTCCAAGACGTGCAGCTTCCCATCAGATTCAATGGATAGGTCTATTGCCGTTCTGTCAAAGGATAATGAAGAATAGGAGGTGCTGGGGATAAGGAGAAGTGCTAGAAAAATTGTAAAAAATGCCATTTTTCCCTTTCCATCAAAACAGGTTTTCAATGGTGCACCGCCTTTAAATCTTTGTATTAACTTAAAGGCGATTCAGTATAAAGGTCAAGATTGAAAAGCCTTGTAAGTTTGAATATATGAGAGGGAACACTGTTAAAAACGGAAGGGAGGGGGAAAGATGGATTTTATATTAGCTATTCTTCCCATGCTGGTGGTGCTTGCGGGAATGCTCATCTTTTCCCGCTCAGGCACCGTCATGTCAATTGTTGGCTGGCTGTTTTCCATAGCGGTTGCCGTTTTTTACTTTAAAACCCCGTTGAGTGTTGCTCTTGGTGCAAGTGCTATGGGCATTATAAAGGCCCTGGGGATAACTCTAGCTGTTGTATTCACCATGTTTTTGATCTTCCTGATGAAGGAAACGGGTGCCCTTGCAAGGGTTATTGAGTATGTGAAAGGTATAGCCAAAACCAAGGAGGAGCAGGCCCTATTTATAGGTATGGGCTTTGGGTCCCTTTCCACTGCGTTGGGAATGGTTACACCAGCCATGTTTCCGCCCATATTCCTCATGCTGGGCTTTTCTCCCATAGCTGCCATAGGCATTTCTGTCCTTTGTTATGATCCCCTTACCTCCTTCGCCCTCTTTTCCATACCTGTAACCCTTCCGGCAAAGGTTGCCTGGGGACCCTTTGGAATAAGACCTGAGGGGATAAAGAGCGTTGAGGAGTTTATATGGGTATTTGCCCATAAGATAACTGTCTTTTTGCCTGTAATTTCTGTGTGCTTTGCTTTTCTCATGCTCTACACTGTGGAGGGGAAGGATTCTCTCAAAAGGCATTGGAAGGAAGCTTTCATTTCCGGACTAGCCCTTTCGCTCTCCGCCTATGTGATTGCCGCATTTAGACTGCTTCCTGTGGAGGTGATAGGTATAGTTTCCGGCTTTGTTACCATGATCGTGGTTTACCTTATGTTTCGCAACGGTAGAGAAAAGACACCCGGTAGCGCTTGGGACGCCTCTTTGTTCCAGTCCATGTTCCCTTTTATACTTCTAATAGTATTTTCTTTGGTGGTGAATATTCCAACTATCAAGAGATCTTTAGCGACCGTTTTAGGGAGCAGGGAGGTAATAACCGTTATAGCCAACAAAAAAGCGGACCTTAACATTTTGGCTAATGTGTGGTTCTGGATACTGGTTACATGCGTTATTTCCATACTTGTTTTAAGACCAACAAAGGATCAACTGGCAAACACCTTTAAGATCTGGCTTCAGCGCATATGGGGACCTTTCATTGCTTATTCTCTGTTTTTTGCGGTGGCCTTTGTTATGGCGTGGTCTGCTATGGAAATAGTAAACGGTAAACTTGTGCCATCTGCCCACTTTGCCCAGTACAACATGGACAGGATCATAGGCATAACCCTCGCCAAGATATTCGGCAAAGCTTATCCCTTCATATCTCCCTTTTTAGGCCTATTTGGAGCCTTTGTAGGTGGCAGTGAAACCGCATCTAATGTGCTCTTTGCCAAAATCCAGTTTGAGGCCACAAAGATGACCGTAGGTGCACAGGCCTTTATGTGGATATACGCAGCCCATGCAGTAGGAGGAGGCATAGCAAGTGCCATAACGCCTTCTAAGATAACCAATGCCGCTGCCACCATAGGGCTGAAAGGGGAGGATGAGGCAAAGCTCTTGAAGCTGGTAATTTGGCCTGTTATTCTCATGTGCGTTTTCGTAGGAGCCATGGTAATGTATGTTGTAAAGTAGATGCTCACGCAGAAGGAAAAAGAGTTTATAGAGGGCTTCAGTAGCTATCTTGCTAGGTATCTGGATTGTGTTGAGGATCTTAAGCCAAGCTTTAATAGGGAGGACTACCAATCAATATTTGCCGATAGAGACATAAAAGAGGTTAGAAGGCTTTTTAGGTGCCATCACGTTAGGATAGGTGTAAGGGATCTTCTAAAATTTGCCGGTATAGACAGGATTTTAAGGGAGCTCTCCTTTTTAGCCGACGCAGTAATAGAAAGGGTGCTTGAAATAGCCCTAGAAAGAGCGGTTGAGAAGGCTGGGCTCCCTCCTGTTAAGCCCTCCTGCTGTGTTGTGGCCCTTGGAAAGCTTGGGGCGGAGGAGCTGAACTATTATTCAGATGTGGACCTCATGTACATATACTCTCCATTTAAAGGCACTACCGATAGAGGAAAAACTGATGCAGAATTTTACTCCACCCTGTTTTCTGAGTTTACTAGGATGCTTTCTGAGTACTCGGAAAGCGGGGTTATTTATAATGTGGATCTAAGGCTCAGACCACACGGAAGAAAGGGGCTTATATGTATGACACCAGAGGCCTACAGGGTTTACTACGAGACCTGTGGGAGAACCTGGGAAAGGGCTATGCTGATAAGGGCTAGATGCTGTGCGGGGGATGGGATACTCTTTGACAGGTTTTGGAAAGCTGTAAAGCCTTTTGTTTACAGAAAGTATTTGGATTACGAAGCCATTGAGGAGATAAAAAGGCTTAAGGATATGATAGATGAGGAGGGAAAGAAGAGTAGAGGATACAACATAAAAACG
>JALVZS010000142.1:0-1068 GCA_027022065.1 bacterium | reverse complement strand
CGGGTATAGGTGGCATAAGGGAGATAGAGTTTATAGTGCATGCCTTTCTTCTGGTGTTTGGGGGGAAAAATCCCTGGCTTCAGGCAAGGCAGACTCTCATAGCCCTTAACCGCATACATGCCTCAGGCCTTCTAGGGGCAGAGGAGCACTCCATACTTACACAGGCCTACAGGTTTTACAGAAAGCTTGAGAACAGACTTCAGATGCAGAGCTGCACCCAAACCCATACCTTGCCGGAGAATAAAGAGCTTCTTGAAAAACTGGGCAGGGCCATGGGCTTTAGGGAGGATCCGGCTGGTGAGCTTTTGGAAAGGTTGGAGGTTTACAGAAGCAGTGTGAGGAGGATCTTTGAAAACATTATGGAGACCACCCGCTCTTCGGAAACGCAGGTCTATCAGGGCTGGAAGGATCCCAGTGTGGAGAGGCTACTTGAGGTATACGGCGAGGAGGAGCAGGCCCATGCAGAAAGGCTGTTGTCTTTGGTTATTGAGGAGGCCCAGAAGACAGCAAATCCTGTGATGGTTGTAAAAAATCTTGCGGATTTAAGTGTTTCTATGAAGCATTCCATAAAGACCTTTTACGAGCTCCTTATAGAGAACGATAACTTTAGGAAGGCGCTCGTTGAAGTCTTGGGGAACAGCCAGTATCTAGCCAGGATGCTAATAAACCATCCCGAACTTTTGGAGAGCCTCTTTGAAAGAGGTTCTGTGTCTTGGAAAGGCGAAAGGGAGCTTGTTGAGGAGCTTATGGAGGAGGGAGAGGGCCTCTCTTTAAATGAAAAAGAGGAAATTTTAAACAGGTTCAAGCTTGAGAGGGAGCTTGCCATAGGCATCTCTTACCTTGCAGGCTCTTTCAATATGTTTCAGTTGTTTAACGAGTATACCAAGACTGCAGAGGTCTGCGTAAAGGCTTTGAACGCGTGGCTTACCGATTTCAAGGCTGCTCCTGTGCTCGTAATGGGAATGGGGAAGCTTGGAAGCAGGGAGCTTACCTATCATTCGGATTTAGACATAGTTATACTGAGTAATCTTTCCATGGATTACTTGCATCAGAGATACTACACTAGCC
>JALVZS010000141.1:2728-8309 GCA_027022065.1 bacterium | reverse complement strand
GGCTGCTTTGGTTGTGCTTGATGTTTACGGTCTGAGCAAGGTCAACTACACCTATGGCTTTGAGATGGGAAATCTGCTTTTGAGGGCCATAGCCGAGAGGATAAGGAAGGCTATATCAAAGAGGGATATTCTTGCCAGGGTTGAGGGTGATAAGTTCGGCCTTTTAATCTCCAGTGTAAGGAGAAAGGATGACCTACTTAAGGTGGTGGGAAGGATCGCAGAGGTCTTTAAGGAACCTTTCAAGATAAAGGGGCTGACGCTTCACGCCAGCTACAGGATGGGGGTTTCGGTGTACCCAGCAGATGCCTTGGAGTTCTTTGAGCTGTATCAGAAGGCACTTGCCGCTTTGTTCTCCGCAAAGCAGAAGGGAGAGGGGGTTATTGAGTTCTTCAATGAGGCGCTTCAGGACAAGCTTTCCCAGTTCCTAAGAGCCGAGCAAATGGTGGCAAGGGCCGTTGAGAAGAATCTGCTGGTCTTCTACTACCAGCCCTACTTTGAGCTTAGGAGTATGAGGCTTGTAGGGGTGGAGACCTTAGTAAGGATAAAGGCGGAGGATGGTTCTTTGCATCTTCCCGGGGAGTTTGTTGATTACCTTGAAAACAGTAGATACAACAGGGCATTTGAGAAAAAGGCTATTGAAAATGCCATAGATAAGTCAAGGCAGTGGAATGTGGCTGTTTCCGTGAACATATCTGCGAGAAGCTTTCTTGATCCCAGCTTTACCAAGATGGTGCACTCCATCGTTCCCAACAGGAACGGATTCAATGTGGTTCTTGAGATAACAGAAAGGAGCATGGCAAAGGATCTTGAAAAGACCAGGGATATCATAGAGCTTGTGAAGCTGAGGCCTGTTAAGATAGCTATAGACGACTTTGGGACGGGATATAGTTCTCTCCTTTATCTGAAGAGCCTTCCTGTGGATGTGGTGAAGATAGATCGTTCCTTCATAAAAGGGGTGGAGGAAAGGGGAAGGGAGTTTAAGATTGTTAAGGCCATTGTTGAGATAGCCCATGCTCTTGGTATTGAGACCGTGGCGGAAGGGGTGGAGACGGAGGAGCAGTTGAGGGCGGTTGAAGAGGCCAACTGCGACTATGTTCAGGGGTTTTATCTGGCAAGGCCCATGCCCGAGAAGGAGCTGGTTGAGAAGTTTTTAAGTTAGGGTGCAGGGGAAGTCCCCTACACCTTGTAGGCCTCCTCTCCGTGCTGTGTGAGGTCCAGTCCCATTTCCTCGTCTTCCCTTGTAACCCTAAGGCCTATGACGGCCTCTATGAGCTTTAGGATAACAAAAGTGAGCACTGCAGAGTACACGATGGTTGCCGCACAGGCCAGAATCTGCTTTAGAAGCTGGCTAAAGTTGCCCAGAAGCAGTCCCTTTGCTCCAACTCTTGCGAATATGCCCGTTGCAATGGCTCCCCAAAGTCCACCTATGCCGTGAACACCAAAGACATCCAGAGAGTCATCGTATCCGAACTTTATTTTAAGCTCCACGGTGTAGGAGCAGAGTGCTCCTGCAATCAGCCCTATGGCCAAGGCCCCCTTTATTCCCACAAACCCGCTTGCAGGGGTTATGGCAACCAAACCCGCCACGGCCCCTGAGCAGAAGCCTATGGTGCTTGCCCTTCCAAACCTTATGTATTCCGCTATCATCCAGGCAAAGGCAGCGCTTGCCGCCGCCACATGGGTCGTGATGAAGGCCAAACTGGAGAGCTTTCCCGCTTCAAGGGCAGAGCCCGCGTTGAAACCAAACCATCCAAACCAGAGAAGCCCCGTCCCCAAGGCGGTGAGCACAACGTTGTGGGGAAGGATCTGTTCCCTCATAAATCCCTTTCTCCTTCCTAAAACAAAGGCTGCCACAAGGGCCGATATTCCTGCGTTTATGTGAACCACTGTGCCTCCTGCAAAGTCCAATGCTCCTAACTTATAGAGCCATCCATCCTTTGCCCATACCCAGTGGCAGATGGGGTTGTAAACAAAGATGGACCACAAAAGGATAAATAGAATATAGGCCGAAAACTTCATCCTTTCCACCAAGGCTCCTGAGATGAGAGCGGGCGTTATAATGGCGAACATCATCTGGAATGTTACAAAGGCATACTCAGGGACGGTAACCGCATAATCCTTTGAGGGATTTGAGGTTACTCCGTTGAGGAATATGTGGTTTAGTCCTCCCAAAAATCCTCCAAGCCCGCTTCCAAAGGATAGGGAATACCCCAGAATTATCCACTCAATTGTAACTATGCCCATGCAGACGAAGCTCATCATCAGTGTGTTTACGGCGTTTTTGCTTCTCACCATTCCTCCGTAGAAGAGGGCAAGTCCCGGAGTCATGAGGAGCACCAAAGCACTTGAGATTAAGAGCCAGGTGGTGTCCGCCTTATTAATGACGTGCATTCCAAACCTCCTTTGCCTTTTTGTCTGCGGAAATTGTACATGGTTTATGCAGGTTCAAGAATAAAATGTAGCACATAAGTTGTGCAGAAAACTATCTTGACTAATAAACCTAAAATTACTTATTTTACCTTTAAAGTAAAAATTCTATAGGGAGGCGGGTCATGGATGTTCTTATGGGTTCAAGGTTGCAGTTTGCCGTGGCCGCTATGTTCCATTTTCTCTTTGTTCCATTGACCTTGGGGCTTTCTGTTCTTACCGCTATCTACGAGACCCTATATGTAAAAACTGGGGATGAGGACTACAAAAGGGCGGCCAGGTTCTGGGGAAAGCTTTTCCTCATCAATTTTGCCCTGGGAGTGGTTACGGGTATAACCCTTGAGTTCCAGTTTGGAACCAACTGGCGCTACTATTCGGAGTATGTGGGTGATGTTTTTGGTTCTCTTCTTGCCATTGAGGCTACTCTTGCCTTCTTTCTTGAGTCCACCTTTATAGCCGTTTGGCACTTTGGGTGGAAGAGGCTGTCTCCCAGGCTTCACTGCCTTGCCATTTGGCTTGTGGCCGTTGGCTCCAATATCTCTGCTTTGTGGATACTTCTGGCAAACGGCTGGATGCAGCATCCCGTAGGATATGTGATGAGAAACGGAAGGGCAGAACTTGCAAGCTTCTGGAAGGTCTTTACAAATCCCTTCGGCTGGCTTGAGTTTTTCCACACGGTTTCTGCTGCTTACATTTTATCTGGGTTTTTCGTGATGGGGGTGTGTGCGTATCATCTTCTCAAAAGGAACGAAGTTGACTTTTTCAAGAAGTCTTTTAGGGTGGCAGCCACCTTTGCTTTGGTTTTCGCTTTATTTGAGGTCTTCAACGGTCATCTGCACGGCGCCGAAGTGGCCAAGACACAGCCCACAAAGCTTGCGGCCATGGAGTCCCTGTGGGAGACCAAAAAGGGAGCCCCTATGTATCTTTTCATCTGGCCAGATCCTGAGCACGAAAGAAACGCCATTGAGTTGGGCAAGATACCAGGGCTTCTTAGCTTTCTCGCTCACCACAGCTTTAGTGCAGAGGTAAAGGGGCTTAAGGACTTTCCCAGGGATGAGAGGCCTCCTGTACTTCTTACCTTCCTCTCCTTTAGGCTTATGGTGGGCTTAGGTATGCTGTTTGTGCTTCTTTCCCTTTGGGCCTGGATTAAAAGGAACCGCATTGAAGAATCTAGGTTGCTTCTTAAACTGCTCCTTCTTTCTATCCCTCTTCCCTACATAGCCTGCGAGCTTGGTTGGATGGTAGCTGAGGTGGGAAGGCAGCCCTGGATAGTCTATGGACTGATGAAGACCGAGCAAGCGGTTTCTCCCATTTCACCTTTTCAGGTTCTCGTATCTCTTACGGCTTTTATAGTAGTTTATACTGCACTGGGCATAATAGACTTTTACCTACTTGCCAAATACGCCAAAAGGGGCCCTGAAAGGGCTTGAAGGAGGTGTGGCTATGGAGAGGAATATCTTTCAAGTTGTATGGTTTGTGCTCTGGGGAGTGCTGTGGACAGGGTACTTTGTGCTAGACGGCTTTGACCTTGGGGCTGGACTTTTACTTCCAAAGCTTGCAGGAGGCGAAACGCACAAGAGGATGGTTTACAACGCCATAGGGCCCTTCTGGGACGCCAATGAGGTGTGGCTGATAACGGCGGGAGGTGCCACTTTTGCTGCATTTCCAAGGGCCTATGCCATTATGTTCAGTGGGCTTTACGCCGCGCTTCTTCTACTGCTTTTCTGCCTGATATTTAGAGGAGTTGCCCTGGAGTTCAGAAGCAGGGAGGAGGATCCTCTATGGAGGAAGCGCTGGGATACGGTTTTTACGCTTTCCAGCCTTCTTGCCACTGTTCTTTTGGGTGTGGCCTTTGCTAATATCTTTAAAGGGCTTCCCGTTGATGGGAAGGGGATTATACACGGGGGCATTTTTTCCCTTCTCAATCCTTACGGCATTCTTGGCGGAGTTTTGTTTGTGCTGATGTTTGCCGTTCATGGGGCTTCCTGGGTTTACTACCGAGCAACTGGAGAGCTGGAGGAGAGGGCAAGGACTCTTGCTCTGAAGCTTTGGCCTTTTGAGTTTGCCGTGTCTGCTCTGTTTTTGGCGGCTTCAATTGTTTTCACAAACCTTTGGAATAACTATTTCAGGCATCCTGTTCTTTTCGTTTTTCCCCTCTTGGCGATTGCAGGTTTTGTTCTCACCTTTGTGTTTCTGAGGTCAAGAAAGGCCTTGGCCTCTTGGCTTTCTTCTGCCCTCACCATAATAGGTGCAGTAGCTTGGGGGCTTGCTGGACTCTTTCCGAACCTGCTTCCTTCAAGCATAAGCCCGGCCTACAGCGTTACCGTATACAACAGCTCTTCCAGTCCATTAACGCTAAAGGTGATGACCGCTGTGGCCTTCATATTCGTTCCAATTATGCTGGCCTACAAGTTCTGGGTGTATAAGAACTTTTCTGGAAAGCTAACGGAAGAAGATGTTTACGGGGAGGAGGTCTACTAGGCCCCTTCCTCCTTTTACTTGACAATTTCATTGTCATGTCATAGGTAATTGGTATGGTGAAGGAGCCTGTGTATCCCATAGGGATAGCCAGCAGGATGGTTGGGGTTCATCCCAGGATGCTCAGGATATACGAGAAGGAGGGGCTTGTTTCTCCTGTGCGCATAGGGGGAAAGAGGTTTTACTCTGAAAGCGATGTGCAGAAGCTGAAGTGCATAAGGATTTTGCTTGAGGAAGGGGTAAACATAGCGGGGGTTAAGAAGCTCTTTTCCGTGGCTCCGTGCTGGAGGGTTATAAACTGTCCGGAGGGCAAAAGGGCCTCATGTGCCTACTACATGACTCATGGGAGGTTGAAGATGAAGATAGCCTTTGCCACAGAGGCTCCGGGAGGCTTAAATGCCCAGGTTGCTTCTCACTTTAGAAGGGCTCCGTTTTTTACCTTTGTGGAGCTGGATGAGGATGGAGAGATTATCTCTGTTGAGGTAAAGGAGAATCCCTTTGTTAATGTCCATGGTCCTGGAATCGTTCCGTCCTTTGTGAAGGGGGAGGGTGCCTATGTAATAGTTGCAGGAGGTATGGGGCAAAGGGCGGCTTCTTTCTTTGAACAAGAGGGGATAGAGCCCATAGTCGGTGCCCAAGGCAGGGTGTGCGATGTGCTTTCCGCAATACTTAGAGG
>JALVZS010000141.1:1960-2718 GCA_027022065.1 bacterium | reverse complement strand
GGTTTGGGGGAGAGCCCTGCAAACATCACGAGGAGGGAGGCCATGAAGGTATGTGTCACCGCTCTTAATCCGGGCATGGACGCGCAGGTGGATCCAAGATTTGGGAGGGCCCAGTACTTCGTGTTTGTGGATACGGATACCATGGAGTGTGAAAGTGTGCCTAATCCCAATGTGGGTGCTTACGGCGGCGCAGGGGTTCAGTCTGCACAGCTTGTGGCGGAAAGGAGGGCAAAGGTGGTTATTACGGGCCATGTTGGTCCCAATGCTTCTCAGGCCCTTGCTGCTGCCGGAATAAAGGTGATCACAGGGATGAGTGGGCTTACCGTTAGGGAGGCGGTTGAGAGGTTCAAGAAGGGAGAGGTTAGTGCTGTTTCTCCTTCGGCTGGTATGTCCAAGGAGGATATAAAGAGGGAGATAGAACAGCTCAAGGCAAGGATCGCCCAGCTTGAGAAGAAGCTGGAGGAGATGGAGTGAAGATAGCCGTTGTGAGCGGCAAGGGCGGGGCAGGTAAAACCAGTGTTGCCGTTTCCTTAATTATTGCGAGAGGAAATGGAACCATTGTGGATTGCGATGTGGAAGAGCCCAATGTGGCCCTTCTTTTGTCCCCTGTGATTGAGGGCAGAAAGGTTGCCACAAAGCCTGTTCCAAAGATAGACACGCAGCTTTGCGATTACTGTAAGGCATGTGCCGATTCCTGCCAGTTTAACGCCCTCATGGTGCTTCCTGGGACGGTTCTGGTGTTTGAGAAGATGTGCCAC
>JALVZS010000141.1:0-1950 GCA_027022065.1 bacterium | reverse complement strand
GTGCCACTCCTGCGGAACATGTTCCTACGTGTGTCCCAAAAAGGCCATAAGGGAGGAGCACAGGCCCATCGGGGAGATAGAGTGGGGTAGGGCAATAAACATTAACTACATTGGCGGAAGGCTCAATGTGGGAGAGGCCATGGCTACCCCTCTCATAACCCAAGTAAAGAGACTCGCCTCAGGAGACTTTATGATACTGGATGCCCCTCCAGGGGCTACATGCCCTGCAGTGGAGACCATGGAGGGGGCTGATTATGTGCTGATAGTGGCGGAGTCTAGCCCTTTTGGCCTTGCAGATTTCCAGATTGTTTGCGAGATTGTGGATTCATTGGATATTCCCTTTGGCGTTGTTGAAAATAAAGCCGGCATGGCAGGCGCCCATCTAATAAAGGACTTCTGCGAAAAAGAAGGGATAAATCTTCTTGCCTCCATACCTTACAGCCAAGATGCGGCAAGGGCCTACTCTGAGGGAATTCCTATTATAAAAGCACTTCCCGAGCTGGAGGATATATTCTGCCACATACTTGAAGAGGTGGGTGCCTAGCTATGGGGATTAGGGAGATAGCGGTTATAAGCGGGAAAGGCGGAGCGGGTAAAACCACGGTAACTGCTTCTTTTGCCCTGCTTTCTGGAAAAAAGGTGGTGGTGGATGCCGATGTGGATGCACCGGATCTCCACATAGTTTTAAAGCCGGAAGTGATAGAGGCCTATGTCTTTAAGGGACACAAGGTTGCCAAGATAGATAAAGAGCTCTGCGATGGATGCGGCCTGTGTAGGAAACTCTGTAGGTTTGATGCCATAGGCGAGGATTTCTCCGTGGATGAAGTGATGTGTGAGGGGTGTGCCCTCTGTTATTTTGCCTGCCCTCAAAATGCTGTTACCATGGAGGAGAGGGAGTCGGGTATATGGTTTGTGGCAAAAAGCAGAGCAGGCATAATGGTTCATGCTAAGCTTCACCCAGGAGAAGAAAACTCCGGCAAGCTAGTTACTCAGATAAGGAGGAGGGCAAAGGAGATAGCCCAAGAAGAGGATATACCGCTTATACTCATTGACGGGCCTCCGGGGATTGGGTGTCCTGTAATTTCCTCTATAACGGGTGTGACGGATGTGGTGCTTGTGGCAGAACCCACCCTTTCTGGGTTTCACGATCTGAAAAGGGTGGTGGAGCTTGCTAAGGCGTTTAATCCCAGGCTTTGGCTTATCATAAACAAATTTGACATAAGTGTGGAAAAGAGTCAGGAAATAGAGAGCTGGGCAAGTTCCTCTGGCATCAGGCTTCTGGGAAGGCTTCCTACGGATCCAGAAATCCCGGCTCTTCAGGCCCAGTGCAAGGCTCCCGTGGAGGGGGATACCCTTTCGGGAGAGATGCTTAAAGAAATGTGGGAAAAACTAACCGAGGAGGTGTGATCATGGCTCAGGAATGTGGAGACAGGGTTTGCTCCACGTGCTCCCAGGCCTCTACCTGCTCCCAGAAGGAGCAGATAAGGCACCAGGAGGAGCTTATAAGAAAAAGGCTTTCAAGAATAAAGCACAAACTCATGGTAATGAGCGGAAAAGGAGGGGTAGGTAAAACCACGGTTTCTGTTAACCTTGCCCTTGAGCTTGCAAGAAGAAAGTACAGGGTTGGGCTTCTAGATGCAGATATTCATGGTCCTAATGTTCCTCTGATGCTTGGGCTTGAGGGTAGCCACTTGGAGGTGAGTGAAAAGGGCATAGAGCCTTTTGTTATAGGGGATGGAGAGCTCAAGGTGGTTTCCATGAGCTTTCTGCTTCAGAGCCCGGACACTCCTGTTATATGGAGGGGACCTCTGAAGACAGGTGCCATAAGGCAGTTTTTGAGCGAGGTAAACTGGGGAGATTTAGACTTTCTCATTGTGGATCTTCCTCCTGGAACGGGGGATGAGCCTTTGAGCATCGCCCAGCTCATAAAAGATATGGACGGCTCTATTA
>JALVZS010000140.1 GCA_027022065.1 bacterium | reverse complement strand
CTATACGCCTTTTCACAAAGTGTGCCTGCCACAGGGCGAGCTTGCTTCCCCTAGTTCCTATCCTTACCCTCATTCACTTCCTCCAGGGCGAACATGGCCTCAACCAGCCTCTTTATCCTCTTGGCGTCTCCTTTTATAGACTCCTGCTTCAGGTAGGTGAATACGGGATGCATTATTTTGTTCACGATGGCGTTTGTCATGGCGTTCAGGGCCTTTTCCTCCTTTGGGGAGAGATTGAGCTTCTTCATGGTCTTTTCCAGTTCCGCCTTTCTTATCTGCTCAACCTTGTTTCTCAGGTTCACTATCAGTGGGACTATCTCCTGGCTCTTGAGCCAGTTCATAAACTTTTCAACCTCTTCTTTTAGCATGGCCTCCGCCTTTTTTGCTTCCCTTTCTCTCTTTCTCTTGTTCTCCTCAACCACGGCCTCCAAGTCGTCTATGTTGTAAAGGTATAGGTTTTCCACCTCGTCTGCAGAGGGATCCACGTCCCTGGGAACCGCTATATCTATGATGAACATAGGCCTGTATTTTCTCTGCCTCATTATCTCCTGAAGCTCCTTTTTGGTGAGGATGTATGTTGTAGATGCCGTGGACGTTATCACTATATCGCTTTCCAGGAGGGCCTCCTTTAGCCTGTCAAAGCCCATGGGTTCTCCCTTCAGCTTTTCGGCTAGTTTTTTTGCCCTTTCAAAGGTCCTGTTCACCACAAGGAGTCTCCTTACGCCTGCATCCTTGAGGTGCATTGCGGCAAGCTCTGCCATTTCACCCGCTCCTATCAGACAGGCGGTGCTTCTGTTCAGCTCGCCGAAGATCTTTTCCGCAAGCTCCACTGCAGCGTAGCTCACGGACACGGCGGACTCTCCGATGCCCGTTCTGGTCCTAACCTTTTTTGATGCTGCCAGGGCCTTGGACATGAGGTTGTTTATTATGGGACCCGTTATGCCCAGCCTGCTGGATGTTTCAAAGGCGTCCTTAAACTGTCCGACTATCTGAGGCTCTCCCAGAACCATGGAGTCAAGGCTTGAGGCCACCCTGAATATGTGAAGCACAGCATCAGCGTTTTTGTATAGGTAGAAGTAGTCCTTAAAGCTCTCCTTCGGTATGCCCTTTACCTCCTCAAGAAAGGAGAGGATGTCCTGGGCCCCTTCCTCCTCTCCCCAGAAGTAGAACTCCACCCTGTTGCAGGTAGAGATGAAGGCGAGCTCCCTTATGCGTATGGATATGAGTTCCTTAAGCTTGGGCAGCTCTTCCTCTGTCAGTGCCAGCTTTTCCCTCACCTCAACGGGGCCTGTCTTGTGGCTTATGCCCAGCGCGAATATTTCCATCTCACATGCTGCTGTATGTGTGTAGTCCCGGAAGCAGTAGATTCACTCCTAAGAATGTAAAAAGCACGCACAGATAACCTATAATGCACAAAATAGCAGCCCTTCTTCCCCTCCATCCCGCGGTGAGCCTTGCGTGAAGCGTTCCCCCGTAAACTAGCCAGGTGATAAGAGACCAGACTTCTTTGGGATCCCAGCTCCAGTAGGATCCCCATGCGTAGTTGGCCCAAACCGCTCCCGTTACTATGCCTATGGTGAGCAGAGGAAAGCCTATGGTTAGTATCCGGTAGTTTAAGTCGTCAAGCTTGCTGAGAGGAGGAAGTCGCTTGAAGAAGAACCCCATTTTTTTGGATCTTATCTCCCTTTCCTGTATCAGGTAGGCAACGCTTACCACAAAGGAGAGTGTGAATGCTGCCTCTCCCAGAAAGGATGTTAAAGCGTGTATGGCCAGCCACTTGCTCCTTAGTGCAGGAGGTAGAGGTTTGGGAAGTTGGGATGTGGCCACCGCCGCTATAAGGAAGACGAGGTTTATGGGGGAGACAAACGCTCCCAATACGGGCAGGTTGCTCTTTATCTCAAGTATGAGGTAGCCCACTGCTACTAGGAAGGAGAAGAGCAGGAGGGATTCGTAAAGGGTGGTGGCAGGGAAGTGCCCGATCTCTATCCACCTGTCCGCTATTCCTAGCCCGTGCAGGCCCGCTGCAAGGCCAAGGGTGTAGTTTGCAACTTTGTGCACCTTTTCGTTGCGGTAGACTATGTAGAGGAGGTAGTGAAGGGTGGATATGGCGTAAAGCCCAAGCGCCGCTATGAGAAAGTATTTCTCCATTTATCCTCCATCTCGTTTATGGATGAAAGCTTCTATCTCTTTCAAGATTTCTTCACAGGTTATAGAGAAATTCGGCGGTACTTTACCTTGACAATGTTTGTGATGAGGGTAGGTGGAAATGCTTTTGTGATGAGGGGCGTTATCCCATCTCAGTAGAAGCTCACCATCTTTAGTTTGCCAGTGGTATGAATATAGCCTTAAATCTAGGATGTGAAACTCCTTAACTATTGGGCTGTCCTTTAAAGCAGCAATTATAGTCATTTTGTATAGGATTCGAGCTCCTCAAGCTGTTTTATGTAGGCTTTCCACTCCATATAGTCGTCCCATTGTTCAAAATGCTCTTTGCTTAAAACTTCTTTTTCAAATTCTTGAAA
>JALVZS010000139.1 GCA_027022065.1 bacterium | reverse complement strand
CTGCGAGCTCATCCCAGGAGAGTGTTGCGTCCTTTATCAAAAAGCACCTCTTTTGAAAGCCCCTTTCCAAGATCCATACCACAAAAGAAGCCACATTCCCCGCATAAACCACGCTTATTCTCTTTTTTTCTCTCCAGCGTAGTACAAAGCCCCTTTTAAAAAGCCTATAAAGGGGAACAAGAGCCTTGTCCCTTTCTCCAAATATCACGGGTGGGCGTATGATCACCCACTTCAAGGAAGAAGCCCTCACCTCCAGCTCTCCCATGTATTTGCTTATCCCGTAGGGGGTTATAGGTGAAAGCTTAACATCATCCTCCTTTGCCCTTCCAGGGCCATGAACAGCAAGAGAGCTTATATGAACGAAAATCCCCGAGAAGCCCACCTCTTCAAGGCGCTTTACAAGAAGCCTTGTTCCCAAGTGGTTTACCTCAAAATGCCTCCTCTCATCTATAGAGAACGTTATACCTGCGTTATGCACAACAACATCAAATCCTGAAAAGTCAAAATTCCAAATAGATTCCTCTTTTGAGACATCAAGATACCTCCACTGAACAAAGGAAAACCCTTCTAAAAAACCCCTCTTCCTGGATGCGGCGCACACCTGAAAACCGCTATTTCTTAAAGCCTCGTATATATGAGATCCCAGAAAACCAGAAGCCCCCGTTAGAAGAACCCTCAACCCTTAAACTCCTCAAAAAACATACCTACCACATTAACTGTGGCTTCCACTTCCTCCTCTGTATGGGCATAAGAGACGGCTCCTCCTCCATGTATCATGTGAACACCGTGGGATGCCAGAAATCTTCTTAAAGATGTATCTCTGATATCCCAATAGGTGTGCTCGTATATATCTTCGCAGCTTCTAAGCGGCACATCTTCTTTCTTTACATGTATCATAAATAGTGAGCCTATCCCTGTAGTTTCCACTTTAAGTCCATAAGCTTTCCCCGCTTCTTCAATCCCTTTTCTCAGAGAGTCACAGAGAGAGTTTATGTAAGGATAGATCTTCTTTTTATCCTCCAATAGCCTCTCCAGCACAACCCTTCCTGCAACCATAGAGATGGGATTGCAGGAAAACGTCCCACCTCCAACCAGCACCCTATTGGGCTTTCTCCTCTCGTAGCTTCCCATCATAAGTATATCCATAGGCCCGCAAACCGCACCTATGGGAAAGCCGCCCCCGAGTATCTTCCCAAGAACCGTAAGGTGTGGGGTTACCCCTATAAACTCCTGGTAGCCTCCTGGTGAAACTCTAAATCCTGTAATTGTTTCATCAAATATGAGAAGCGCTCCCCTTTTCTCTAGCTCATTCTTAAGCGATTTTAGGTAATCCTTGGTGGCTGGTATGAATCCTCCAACACCCAGAACCGGCTCTATTATAACGGCTGCAAGATCATCTCCACACTCATCCATGGCCCTTAATGTATCATCCCAGTCGTTAAAGGTGAACAGCTTCACTCTAGCCTCAAGCTCATCGGGTATCCCCAGCGTTTCTCTTTCGTTAAAGGGATAGGAAATACCAAAGGATAAATCAGTGCTTGCTCCATGCCATCCCCCTACGGCCTTCATAATGGTGTCTTTCCCGGTCCAGGCACGGGCAAGGCGAACCGCATACATGGCAGCTTCTGTGGCAGAGCAGCAGAACCGCACGCACTCAGCACAGGGAACAAGCTCAACAACAAGCTCCGCAAGCTTTATCTCCTCTTTGTTAACAAGGCCAAAGTGGTATCCAGACTCTTTTATATAATCCGTTACTGCCTTTACCACATCGGGGTGCCTGTGGCCCAGTATGTGCGTGTAGTGGCCCATCCAGTAGTCTATGTAGGTGTTGCCATCCACATCCATTATCCTTGATCCCCAGGCCTTTTCCACGAAGAAAGGATAAGGTGGAAAATACCTCAGGTTATGGCACACCCCACCTGGGATTACCCTCTTGGCTCTTTCAAAGAGCTCCTTAGAAAGCAGGGTCTTTTCTTCGTAGCTCATCCTCTATCTCCTGAAAGGGAATACACCCCTCCCTGATGAGAAAAGCACCGCCTCTCTCCAGCTTAACCACAGTAGAAGCTACACCTTTAAGAACTCCTCTCTCCTTAACAGCAAGGTCAACCGCGCTTAAAATCTCTTTAGAAACTTTATCAAAGCTTTTAGGAGGTGGATCTCCCGAAACATTGGCACTTGTGCCGGTAACTCCAAAGCCTAGGCGCTTCAACACCTCAAGAAGCACAGGATGGTTTGGAACCCTCAGCCCAATGGCTTTCTCATCAGAGGTCACAAAAGGTATACTTATTCTAGCAGGCACAACTAGGGTTAAACCACCAGGCATAAATCTCTTCCAGAGCCTCAACGCCTCTTCTTCTAAAGCAGCGTATTTTCTCGCCTTCTCCACACTATCTACAAAAACGGGAAAGGGCTTTCCTTTTTCCCTTCCCTTTATCTCAACCAGCTTCTCAAGGGCCTTTCTATCCTCTATATTCGCAAGAAGCCCGTAGAGGGTATCTGTGGGAAAGAGCACCACCCCTCCACGGGAAAGGACATCC
>JALVZS010000138.1:7271-8376 GCA_027022065.1 bacterium | reverse complement strand
GAAGAATATATAGAGCTTTCTGAAAGGAGCGGTCTTCCCATAAAGTGGATCCTTTTAACCCACTGCCATGCGGACTTCATAAGCGGTCACATCAGGCTTTCTGAGCTTACAGGTGCCAAAGTGTTTGCGGGGCGCGGGATGAATGCGGGTTATGAGGTGGAGGAGCTGGGAGAAGGGGAGAGGCTGGATCTTGGAGATGTCTTTATAGAGGTCTGGGAAACGCCTGGGCATACTCCTGAGCATGTGAGCTTTGCCCTTTATGAAAAGGAGTATCAGGGGAAGACGCCTTTTGCCGTTTTTACAGGGGATTCGCTTTTTGCGGGAAGTGTGGGAAGGCCCGATCTTTTTGGCGAGGATATGAGGGAGCCTCTAACGGAAAAGCTTTTTGGCACGGTTGAGAGGTTTAAGGCGCTGCCCGATTATGTGCTCATCTATCCCGCCCATGGGGCTGGCTCTTTCTGTGGCAAGCAGCTTTCACAGCGATGTCCCACATCGGTGGGCTATGAGAAGCTCTTTAACCCTGCCATGGCTTTTAGTGATTACGAAGGATTTAGGAACTTTATTCTTAAGGACATGCCCAATCCTCCCTCTTACTACTTTGAGGTTTCAAAGAGGAACAGAACGGGCGAAGGGCTGGATAGGCTGCTTACGCCTTTAAGGCCCATGACGTTAAAGGAGTTCTCCTCTTTTGAAGGCTTGAAGGTGGATCTTAGGGATCAGGCCTGCTTCGCCCAGGCATTTATACCGGGCTCTTTGAATGTGGCCTGCGATGTTCATCTGGCGGCCAACTTTGGTTTTGCCATACCTATAGACGTGCAGATAGCCTTTGTGGGGGATGGCGTTCGTGAGGCTCAGCTTGTACTTTACAGGATGGGATATGATGGCTTGAAGGGGTATCTTTTGGGAGGGTTTGAGGCGTGGAGGAATGCATCTCTCCCTGTGGAGAGCTTCCCTTTGCTTTCTCCAAAGGAGGTCCATCAGCTTGTGGAGAAAAAAGAGGCGGTTGTTCTTGATGTGAGAACAGAAGGGGAGTTCGCCGATGAGCATATCCTTGGAGCTTTAAATGTGCCTTTGGGAAGGTTGAAGGAATCTGTAAATGATATTC